>JAWPMT010000001.1:600000-900000 GCA_033344775.1 Cytophagales bacterium
CGAAGCGCGATTACAAGAAAATGTCGTCGCCTCTCCTGCCCCTCCTTCTCCATCCTCCTATCAATCGAAACCAGGTTCCAGAGCAAGGTATCAGGAAGCGATGGCTCGGGCGCAGCAACAAAAAGAGCATGGAGTCAGTAGTCCTAAAATAACCAATAAAACAACACTTCCAAAAGGTAAAATCCGTCAAGAAGACCTCCCTGCTCAAATAGATTTCTTATTTCAATTTGAAGGGGCCAGGATTTTGAGTTTTGATCATTTTAAACAAAAATTCCTGGAGTATTATCCTCGTCTTTTAGATAGAAGAGGTCCGAGACTGGTTTAAAGAAGTTTAGCATGGTCATCTAAGCTTGGAAGTAATACCTTCTAAGACATTTAAAACAGAAGTTTGAACGCGTTCGGAAACGCGACAATTCAAGTGTCCTCGTTAATAAAACGAGGACAAGCGAAAGATCTGGCAGCAATTCAAATGCTACCAAACGTCTATTGGCTTTCCGGATGTTCAAACACAATCTCTACCCGCCTGTTTTCAGCGCGATTTTCATCTGTGTCATTTGGCACCAATGGTTCTTCTTCTCCTTTGCCCAGGAACTCCATGCGATCGGGATCAGCTCCTAATTCGAATAGGATATCATAGATGGCCTGAGCTCTCAAAACGGATAGGCGTTGATTGAATCGTGTTGGACCTACATCATCCGTGTGGCCAACAATCTCGATGGTCAATTCAGAATCTTCCTCCATACGATCCATCACCTGATCAAAAACGTATTCATCTTCGATAATGGGCTCTGTATCCCCAAACTCAAACCCAAAATGAATAATAAGGACATCCCTTGGTTCTTCATCGGCAATGGAATCGGTTTCCACCACTTGAACAGAATCCATCGGCACCACCGGCTCTTCCCTCCTTCTGGCAATCGATAACTCGTCTTCATCTTCATTGGGATTGGTCCGGCGGACCGGACGAGTAAACCTACGACTCGTGGGTTGATTCTTTTTACGTTTTTTCTTCTTGGATTTGGCTTTAACTGGCTGCCGTACTTTCAACCCTACTTCAAATGCTCCCTGATGTGCTGCGTTGGCCAGCAAGGGTACATCATAGCTTAATCCTAGTGAAAACACCTGATTATCCCATTGAAATCCTACCATCGCTCCTTCTTCCATTAGGTATTTCAGGAAGATATTCAGGCTTTGACCCCTCAAACGATTATCGTATTTCCGTAAGTCAATCCAGGTCACCAGGCCAGCATTCAGGCTGGTATTGCTTTGAACCTGCCATATCAACGCTTCGAGATAAACACGCGAGTACTTTCGCTGCATGATCTGCTGTCCGATTTCCCCGGTGATATTGATGGGCAATGGGTCCTGCTGTTGAATAAAATCCTCTCTAGGCCGATTCAAATGAAATAACGCTGCCCCAAAATAAGTTTTGGGCATCGTTCTTTTGTCTACTTCCATGTATTTAACACCTCCACCAAAAGACAGATAATTGGTATTAAAATCCTGAAAACCTTCTCCCTGCGCCATACCCGGATCAAAACCTATGCCCGGCAAGAATTGACTCCCGGTCGTCAACTCGCTAACATCAATTTGTCTTGAGAAATAATGCGCACTTGCTCCCAGAGCCAGTCGTTTGTATTTGCTCAAGTGAATATGATATCCATATTGAACCCCAAGCTGATTGGTCTGAAAGATACCTCCTGTTCCTTCCCGATCACTGGCAGCTTCTACTCCAACGGCAGACCAGGTTCCTTTTCGACGTAAAAACGGATATGATGCCTGTATATAGGCAGAATTGATTTGAACGCCAGGTTGACTTTGCTGCGATCTATAAAGTGCTCCCAAACTGGCATAATTGGTCAACCCCAAATTAGCGGGGTTGACTCTAGGTTCCGCAAATCGGTAGAGCGAGTACTGGGTGTACTGCGCCTGTACAGACCACATCGTAATTAAACAGGCTAAGGTGATTAAGGTCCTTCGCTTGCTCATCGAACCAGATGTATAATGCCCGAATTGGACTGTGACTGATTGAACCGGATGGGCCTACCATCTTCATAAGTGCCTTCCACCGTCCAGAAATAAGCTCCAGAGGGTTGTGGCGCTCCGTTTTCATCCCCATCCCAACCACTCCTGATCAATTCATCGGCGCTCGTGGAAGAGTACACCGTGGAGCCTTCTTTGTTGACAATGCGGAATAAAACGCTCCGGACCTGCAGCAAGTCATAAATCAACAGACGATCATTATTTCCATCTCTATTGGGGGTAAACAGATCAGGAATGTGGGCCGTAGTTTCCACCCAAACTCGAATTTGCTGTATTGTCTGACAGCCAAACTCATCCGTGATCGTTACTGAATACAAGGTATTTTCAAGCGGACCTGCGATAACGGAACCGCTAAAAGGATCATCTATGCCATCCTGTGGAGACCATTCATAATCGTATTCTCCTTGTGCGTTAAAGATGATTGGTACATCATTTCCACGGACAATTCTAAAAACCGTGTCGACGGAGTATTCAGGAATTTGAGTGAATACATTGATGGTCCCTGTTTCTCGTACGCCTGAAGTGGCCACTAAGGTGATCTCGAGTTGATCATCTTCTTCCGTTGCGTAATCAATGGCCTCACCAGTACCTAACGCTCCTTGCAGATTGGAATTCCAAATGATCGAATCCCAACAAAGGGAGGAACTGACTAATTCCCCATAAAGGAGAGTTTGAAGTTGACCCTTACAAACATTCAGCGTCTCTTGAAATTCTGTTTCATCATCTATAACAAAGCTCGAGACATTGTTATCATAGTTGAGTTCCGAAAATCCCGTCTCAGGAAAAATGGTCTCGGTACTGAGCTTGTTCAAATCTCCCGGAGGGAACAACAGGGGCACGGTACCTACAGCATTGAGTGCTAAAAAAATTTCATCGAGGCCCGTCAGGTCGCGATCCAGTACATAGGATATCTCTACTTCATCATCACGGCCAAAAACCACCCGATTCAATGGACCACCACCAAGATAATTAGCAGACGGGTCAGTGACCGGATTGGCGTCAAATATGGCAATCGGCACAATAGCATTTGTCGTGTCATAACCCTCATTGAATACGGTGAAATCAATTGCCCACGATTCTGAATCAATGCAATGAACATCCGAAATCACGGAAAAAATGTCCATGGTCGGATCGTCAACTTGTAGTATAAAAGGTCCCCTTACATCCTGGCAGCCTCCTTCTGAAGCGGTCAAGGTAATGCTGTATCGGCCAGGTTCTCTGAAGTAGTAAGTGAGGTTCTCCTCTGAAAGGGTATCATTGGGCAAATTCGTGCCCGAAGGATCGTTGTTTTCATGTGTAATGAGCCATTCGAAATCAGTGGCCCCGTCCGATCTGTTCAGGAAAAATACAGAATCGGTGAACAATGCATGGGGTTGTTTGGATGCAATGATCCTTTTGTCCGGAGAAAACCGGGCTACCACTCCGCACGTTACCCTGATATTCACCGATGTAGTGGCAACACAAGTTTCATCCGCTACATCCCAGGCACGCAAAAACAACGTGTAATATCCCTCGGTTGCAATGGTAGTAGATATATCTGCCGTGGTGCCAATAAGGTCTCCGGTAACATCTCCGGTCCAGGTACCTATCGATGGTGCCAGATACCATTCATAATTCGTGACTGTACCAGTGGCAACACCGGAAAAATTGAGGGTAGATCCCACCACCGGGTATTCTTCTTCTATTTCAATCTGAACCGATCGATCATCACAAGTGGATGTACATGGACTTTCAGCTCTCAACTCATAAGGCAATGTGGGATAGCCTGACTCTATCGTGAATTGCATCCGTTCTGCCTGCCCCAGGCTAAAGTCCAAGCTGCATCCCGCATTCCCATAATCCATGAAATTGGTTCCCATGTCCAGGGTATCTGAGAAAAAAGTATTGTTGCTGAAATTGGACAGGGTATCTGTATTACAGGAATTGTCTTCGCAAGAATCGAAAACACTCATATCCGGAGGCGTGTCACATACCAGATCACCATCTGCCAAACAGTCATCATTTTTACAATCCCTGCCTTGCCAGGTATGCAGTAAACCAAAATAATGACCGATCTCGTGAGCAATCAGGGAAACATCCAGGCTTGTGATAACGATCCCATCACCCGACGCGTAGCCGCCAATACCTAATCGTGTCCACCAGGACGATCCTTTGTAATCCGCCAATGCTTCTCCTGATATTTCATCTACAACCCAAACGTTCAGATATCTCCCCGCATCCCATTTGATGGTATTGACCAAATCCTGGTGCTCCAGGTCGATATCGACGATCTTAAATGCGGAATTAATGAAGTTTACTCCGTAAGTAAGCCCTCCATCCGGGGACTCACAAGCCAGTTCAAAGCGAAGCTGGGTGTCAGCTCCCCAGTCGTTGTTGAATTGTCCGGCATTGGCAAAAGCAAGATTCAATCCACTAACGGCCTGCTCAACGGCCCCCTGTCCTACGCCGGAGCTTAATACATGAAAAACCAGAGGAATGGAATAATCCGTCAACGCTTGTCTGGAAGCAACATGCTTGTGCTGACGCCAGGCCCTTAGTTCTCGGGCCAGCACCTTACGCTCCTGTTCACTCAAGGGCTCCTCCTCCAGGCAATGGATGGCCTGCGCCTGCATCCATAGCGGAAACAGCGTCATGGCAAAAATTATGACAATACAGATCTTATTCATAAGCGGCGGCAAGTTGTTTCCTGTTCAAAAAACACCTCTATAAGTACTTTAGTCATATACTATGCACAAAATACAATTAAGTAACATATTTCCCCACTAATTCCTTTTCCATAAGGGACTTTTATACTTCCAATAATTTATTTAAAGCAAACTTTATGGGTCCTGGCATGGTTTCTGTGAATACGCGGTTTAAAACTCGTCTGGAAAGCATGCAAAAAAGTCACGATTCGCGCCTAAGTAGATCTGTGCAATTCATAGAACACCCGAACGTCCAAAACTTCATCGTTTGGCTCATCATTCTCAATTCTATTCTGATCGGACTGGAAACTATTCCTTCAGTAATGGACCGATTTGGATATTGGATAGATCTTTTCGATTCGATTATTCTCGTCTTGTTTGTGGTTGAAATTGCTTTGAAAATCCTTTTGTACCGCACCAAATTCGTAAAGGATCCCTGGAATTTGTTTGATTTCTTCATTGTGGCCATGTCCATTGCTCCGGCTGCCGGGTCATTCTCCATCTTCAGGACTTTGCGAATCGTAAGAACCCTCCGATTACTCAAGAGCCTACCTCGATTGCGGTTGATCATTGAATCGCTGTTACAATCTGTGCCTAGCATCAGTTGGATTGTGGTCTTGTTGGCGATTGTCTACTACATCTTTGCTGTGATTGGGGTAAACATGTTCGGAGGGGGATATCCCGAATATTTTGGAGATTTGGGCACTGCTGTCTTCACGCTTTTCCAGATTATGACCCTCGAAAGCTGGTCCTCCGCTATCGCTCGTCCCATCATGGATGGTGTACCTTTTTCGGCCATCTATTTCGTAGTATTCATATTGATTGCCACGTACACAACCCTCAATATCTTCATCGCAATTGTGGTGAATACCATGAATGAGGTCTCTCTAAAAGATCTACAGGAAGAAGAAGAGCACATCAAGGACTTTGTGGCTGAGGAAAATGCCAGACTTCATGACAAGCTGGATGAGCTTACCAAAACGGTGAATGAGCTAAAATCAGAAATAGACCGGGAAAAGGAAATTTCGGCTTTGGTGTGACACCAACTTAGGATGTGGGATTTCAGGAGAGTGATTGGGTTTTTTAGAGCTTAGTGATGATTTATGATCCTGCATTTGATGCTTCTTAGAACGTTTAATGATTAGATGTAAATGGTTATTCATCAATGTACTCATTCTTTTTCCATTGATGAAAAGTGGCCAAAAATCTAGCGGTTCCCCGCCGGGACCGACCATAGCGGAAGCTTCTTTAATATTCTCTGGGAGTATGGTATCGCAAAAATGATCGAGACAATCTACTCCTCCTTCGCTGGAACAAACACAGGATCTAAATTCAATAGATAAAACTCATTGAATGGATCTACCGGCGCAACGGGCATTTCAGGGATTAATTCCGGCTTTTTGATCAACAGGCTTCCTGTGGTGTAACGCTGATCAACATTAGGGGCTTGCAGAATGGTATAGAAATCATCTGAAAGCTTAATCTCAGGTTGTTTCAATTGCAATACGGATTGATCACCTAATTGTAAATACCTCGAAGACAGTAAATCTGTACTATCCGGGATAATGGACTTGAGTGATTGGATGTGTGGCGATTGAGCAGAGGATACGATGGAAACTAAAAGAAACATGGAGAAGAAAATGCCTTTCATGCTTTGTTGTGTTTATTTCAGATGTAAAATAAAACGAATCTTCTCAAAATTCGGTTGATGCCCCTGATTTTAACGTTTCATCAGGCTGGACCAAAAAAAGGGAAACTGCCATTTGACAGTTTCCACACACATTTTACACCTAACTAAAACTTACTGCTATTCAGCATTATAGTTGAGGCAATGATATCTTGATATCCTACGAGGCGTCAGGCTATTGGATAGACAGGCAAAAACACTCGATGAGCTTTCTAAATGTTCGGATGGACCAATCAGGAAACCATTATAAACTTCAGAGACCCCAGTTACACAGCCTACTCCACCACTCTTCATACCCCCTTATTGGTCATATGCTAATTGCCAAAGTGACGTTAATCAGCAGGTTGACGCTCCGCATCGAGCAGGTCTAACTTAGACTATTCGATTTTACTTGGGAATTGACTAAATATTGAGGTATTAACCATATCCATGACTGATATAGTAGTTCCACTTTGTTGTAGCTTTTGACAAACTAATTTGTTGGAATCTTTAAAACCATGATCAATCTTATACTCGGACTGAAAAGTAAGATCAGACAGAATTTTTCGATTGTTTAAGGGCCATAAGTTTATACCTTGATGACTTAAGTGAATCCAAAGCAGGTTTTCCAGGATTGACAAGGATGTAATTGATTTGATCTCATTCCCGGAAAGGAAGAGTTTTCTTAATCGTGAAAGATTCGCAATTGGAGCAATATCCCTTATTCGGTTATCTCTAAGATCCAGCCATTCTACTCCGTTCATCTCTTTCAAAAAATCCAGATTTGAAATTTCATTACCTCTAAGAACCAGGACTCCTACGTTCTTTAATTCGGCAATCGAGCTAAAATCACGCACCTGTGTTTTCATCAGATTTAGCTGAACCAACTCATGCAAACCGGACAAGACTTGAATGTTCTCAACCGGATTATTTCCAAGAATCAAGACATGAATATTCTTCATGTTTTTTAGCATCCCTATATCGGAAACGTTGTTTTCAGGAATCCATATACCGTAGATATCTGTTAATGCTGCCAAAGGGTTCAAATCCTCCAGCTTGTTAAATGCCATGTTAAAATGGGTGAGTTGCTTCCAATTACTTGTTACAGATATATCAGAGATCTGGTTGAAATTAAAGGAAATGCCTTCAAGGTTTATCAACTTGTTTAAAGGTGTAATATCAGTAATCTTATTACGGTCCATCATGAGCTTTTTCAGCAGGATAAGCTCAGACAATGGTGCAACATCTTCGATCATGTTTCCACTTAAGCTAAGATTTTCTAGCTTGGTTAAACTGGAAAGAGGTGAAAGATCTTCAATCATGTTATTGTTGAGATATAGCTCTCTTAAGTTAGCAGCGTACTCCAGACCATCAAGGTGCTTAACCTCCCTATTGATTGCAACGAGCCTGGTGAGTTCTAACATATCACCTTTTGTAATGTCGCCGGTCGGCCAATCCATATAAGACCGAATGGCATATTCCAATTGACTGTCCTTGAATACAACCTGTTGATCGTTTTGGGCATAAAGCCGCCAAATCCCAAAAACTGTAAATAGTAGCGTGATCGTCTTTTTCATAATTGCTAATTACTTCTGAATTCATGTCCCCATAAAATCCCATGAGTTCACAATTATGATTTGACACCTATTTCCCTGAACTGTTGATCTTATTGATTGATTTGTAGTATTCGGAAGGGGTTTTCCCTTCACTCTTTTTGAAGGATCTGATAAATGTTGATTTAGAATTGAATCCATGGTCCATGGCAACTCCAACCAACGTTTTGTAATTCAGTTCCCCATCTACGAGAGATGCTTTCACTGAAGCAACTCGATAAGCATTCACAAAATCATTGAAATTCATTTGAGCCTTTTCGTTGATGACTCGTGAGAGTATAGAGGTATTGGATTCAACCGCCTTCGCTACCTGATGTAGCGAAAGACCAGGATCTTTATAGAGCTTCGATTCTTCAAATAAATAGTTGACCTTTTGAAATATAAGATCCATGGTCTCCGAGTCTGGGCCTGTCTTGACCTTTTCGACGGTTGAGTGAGAGAGCCCCTTGATCTCATAGATTGACAGACGGACGGAGCTCATTAGCCCTGAAATACCCAAGTAATAGGAAATAAGGCCGAAAATGAGATAATACCACCATTTGATGCCCCAGTCTCCCATCTCAGGGAAAATAACCACAAATAATCCTCTAAAAGTGATGATCAGAACCAAGGATACTAGAAAGTTTTTGAGCCAGCGAAGCCTTATGGCGTCAGCAAAGCTGACCGTTTGATAGATGCTCTGTCTAAAATTCGAATACTTCGCGATAGAAAGAATGGCATAAATGATCATGGAAACGAGGCCAGTGATTTGATACCATGGCTCAAAGTCCTTATCTGTTCCGTCTCTATAGAAGTAATACTCATCAAGGATAATCAAATCTGTAATTATCACACAGATCGAATAAAGCAAGTAAAGTCCTGCGGGAATAAAATGTATCCATATCCTTTCCCCTAGCTTAATCCGATCACCGGTAAGTTTTCTCGTAAAAAAGTACATGACAGGACCAAACAAAAAGTATTGATGGAATGGAATAAACAAGAGAAACTCACGATATCCCGGTTCAGCGTACCAACCAGCTTTTCCTAGCATCCATGGTGTCATATATAGGGCACAGAGCAAAATGAGCAAGCCTAACCAACGATCTGAAGCAATGCCCTCTTTGATTCCTTTTCTGATAAGAATGATTGAAAAAATCAATTCATTGAGAACGAAAAACAGTAGCGTCAGACTTTGGTAATCAGAATGAAATATCAATAGACAACAATTAAGATTTGATCGATTGAAAGAAGTTTTGATCAACTAAAATGAATTAACTCCGTGAAGAAGCAAAAAAACAAAAGTTTCAAATTATGATATGGAACCTGAAACCTTATTCCCAATTGAGACCTACTATTGTGAATAGCAATTTAGAACCAAAAAGACACATCACTAAGGGGCATAAAAAAACCGCCCGGGGAGGACGGTTTAATACATACAACCAAAACTTAGTTTTTACAACTAATCTCTTCTCTAATCAATAAACGATCTCAAATTCCACTCTTCTGTTCTTGGCCCTGCCCTCTCTCGTATCATTGCTGGCAATCGGATTCTCAATACCAAAACCTTTGGCCTCTAAGCGATTCGCAGCAATGCCTTTATCAATGAGATATTGCTCTACTGCATGAGCCCTGTCATCTGATAACTTCAGGTTACTATCAGCGTTTCCACTGCTATCGGTGTATCCCGAAATTTTCAATCGGTATCCTGGATGCAGGTTCAATACTTCTACTACTTTATCCAAAACAAGTAAAGAGCTATTTAGGATAACGGATCTACCAGACTGGAACTTCACGCCTTCCAATGCTAAAGCCAATACTTCTTTGGTCTGTTCATCAGCCTCAGGACAGCCGTGTAAGGAAACTTCACCTGCTTCATTTGGACAATGGTCGTCTCCATCTACGACACCATCACTATCTGCATCAGGACAGCCTTTTGTCGCAATAGTTCCAGCTTCATTTGGACATTTGTCCACCGAATCGATAATACCATCATTATCCGCATCCGGGCAACCATTGACAGATCCTGCTACTTGAGGACATGCATCATCTCCATCAATGACTCCATCACCATCTGAATCCGGGCAACCACCCAACGCGCTGGCACCAGCAACATTCGGACATTTGTCATCTGCGTCTGCGACTCCATCACCATCCACATCAGGACAGCCATCTGTTCCTCTTGATCCTGCCACATTTGGACATAAGTCCTCGTTGTTAGGTACGCCATCACCATCATTATCTTGTACCTGTGCGACAACTGGGGCACTACTGGAAGCCTTCCCGAAAGTGTAAACGATACCCAGTGAATTCTGTAAAAACTGATACCCGTTGGCATCAACAAACTTATACACGCTCGACAGGTTCAAATCCAGCTGATCAGATACCATATAACGTACACCACCTCCGAATGGAACAGTTAAAAAACTCTTATCGTTCTGACCAGCAGATCCGATACCCAACGTCAAAAATGGCTGCCATTTAGCATCTACTGGAAGTATATATCCATTATTGAAGTTGTATTCCAGTGATAGATCAGCTTCCCAAAATTCATCTCTGACATTCATTGGTTTGCCATCGGTCAGGTTGACTTTGTTCCAGCCCACATGTCCCACCACTGCCAAAGATGGAATGATCGTATATCCAAATCCTCCTTGATATCCTTGGGAGCTTTTTCCTAACTTAAAAATCTCGGTTCCAAAAGCACCATCGTACATATTGGCGGAAACATTGAAGGTCCCAAACCAGGGATTTTCGACTTTTTGTGCTACCGTTGTTGCTGTTATCAGAAACATCGTAAAAGCGACGAGTATAGATTTTTTCATTCTTGATTGATTTTGTCTAATTAAATTCAGTGGCAAGCTTAGATTTACTACCAGTCAGTTGTTTGTATTCTCGCTCAACGTACCCAATTGCTCGATTGAACTGTACCTTCTCACGATTTAAAAATTGTTTGTTAAGTTGAATTTTATCAAGAGGTCGCCTCGATGCTTAAAAGTTTGAATCAAAACTTTCAGGCATAAAAAAACCGCCCGGGGAGGGCGGTTTAGAACACACAACTAAAATTCAGCTCCTCAACTGAATGCGCTCACTGCTTCTGTTAAAATCTCAAACTCGAAGCAAGGTTAGCACACCCTCCTATCTATCATCGGCTATTCTCGTCGAACGATCTATGCTACTCGACAGAAGTGCTGAAAATCTCGATACGAATTATTATTGATCGGAAAGCTGAAAAGACCTTATTTGGAATAAAACAGTGGAAACCCACTCCAAATCCTGCTTATCTACGATGATCGTATTAAAACCAAAGCGCTCTCCTTCTATACCCACTCCCGGAGAATCATCAACATGGAGATCAATCTCAAAGGCAGGTGGATACTTAGAAGCCGAATTCTGGAGGTTACTTAATGTTTGACGATTTAGGTTTTCATTGATGATAAAGGATATGGACAAACCATACATCAAGAATTGTAGCCATATTTGAAATCTGGACCGATATGAAGTGGTGTAAATTCCGACTTCATGACCTTCGGACTTCAACTGTTTAATCAATCTAACACTCCCTCCTCTTATAGGCTCTACTTTTAACAGCAACAGCCAGAGATTTCTTTTCATCGTAGGAAAATTCGCCCCTTCAGATGGAATCAGTGTATCATCCAGGTCAAATGATATTTTCATAAGCCATAAACGAACGCTTCTTTGCCTTTGGTATAACCAAAAAACGACATGGAAACTGATAAGTACGCTCATTTCGTAGTTTTTATTGAAAGCAATCGTCGTAATTATTGTTTTATCGATTACTTTTGCGCTTCTATTTTTCGAAATAGGCCTAATTGAATAATTATGACCAATAATTACGAGACAGTATTCATTTTAAATCCCGTTTTATCTGAAGCTCAGATGAAGGATACTGTTGAAAAATTCAAAGGAATTCTCGAGACAAGTGGCGCGAAAATCGTCAACAGCGAGAATTGGGGCTTGAAAAAGCTGGCTTACAATATCCAGCACAAGACCACTGGTTTTTACCACCTCATTGAATTTGATGCAGAACCAACAGTTGTAGCTTCCCTTGAAACGGAGTATCGTCGCGACGAAGCGATCATGAGATTCCTGACTACCGCGCTTGATAAGCATGCAGTAGTGTACAATGAGAGACGCAGAAAAGGTGCATTTAGAAAAGACAAAAAAGAGGAGGCTAAATCATGACATTACAAAACGAACCCATTAACAGGGAACAGAAGCGTAAGAAGTATTGCCGATTCAAGAAGAATGGCATCAAATACATCGACTACAAAGACGCTGACTTTTTGCTGAAGTTTGTGAATGAGCAAGGAAAGATTCTTCCTCGTCGTATCACAGGTACCAGCCTGAAGTATCAGAGAAAAGTAGCTCAAGCAGTAAAAAGAGCACGTCACCTGGCGTTGCTTCCTTATGTTACAGACTCTCTAAAGTAAGCACGACATGGACATTATTTTGAGAGAAGATATCAAAGGGCTTGGATACAAAAATGACATTGTTTCTGTGAAGCCCGGTTACGGTAGAAACTACCTGATCCCTCAGGGCATGGCGATCATCGCCAGCACTTCTAACCGTAAAATGATCGAGGAAAACATCCGACAAGCGGCACACAAAGCTGAGAAAGCATTGAAAGATGCTCAGGAAATCGCTGACAAAATGGGTGATTTGGTATTGGAGATCAAAACAAAAGCTGGAGACAGTGGAAAGATCTTTGGTGCAATCACTGCATTGCAGGTTTCTGATGGCCTTTCTGCTAAAGGCTTTTCTGTAGATCGTAAGAAAATTTCATTTGCAGCTCCTATCAAGGAGGTTGGTGAGCACAAAGCGACCCTTGACCTTCACAAAGAGGTGCATAAAGAGATCACATTGAATGTAGTCGCTGAGTAATCAGACCAACTACTAAAAGATTGAAGACCCTGGGCCAAAAGCCCGGGGTTTTTTCGTTTGTAAACAGCTGAAAAAAGAGTCATCCCTCCTATTATTAGAACATCTCTGGAAAATCCGATAACAATAAGCACCAAGCGGATATCCTTTGCTCAACATCACTGTCTTGGCCAACTATGAAAATACGGCCAATAGAAAAAGATCCTGAGAAATTTTGACTCCCATCACTTTTTTTCAGATATTTAGTAAAGCTTGATGCTATGTACATATTGCCGTCATTTGAAATTACTTTCAATGCGGTGTGCATAATTCATTTTATTGTAATTAGATTACAATAAGGCACTTTTTAAACTACAACCTAACTTAGATACATCAGCTATTCAATCCAATGATTGACAAGTAGCGCCTTAAACCAACCACTCACCATGTCAAATATTGCTGGCAAGGCATATGCCATGAACCTCATCACGCCGATTTATGTGAAAACGAGTTGGCTCCTTTTATTCTTTTTTCCAGGGATCCTCCTTTCTGCCAAGGCATTGGGATACTTCACCGGCTTGTCCATTTCGTTGATCTCTTTTTGGCCCCTGGGGATATTGTTTTTATTAGTTGGATTGGCCTGTTTAGGACTAGGTCTGACTAGATGGATAGGCATTACCACCTCACTGAGTCCTTTGATTTTGCTGACGACAAGTGTGGTGTCCTTTTTGTTACTATTCGTCACACAAGTAAACCTGGGAACAGTAATCCTGTATGGCGTTTTTGGAATATTGTTACTGGTGGTCGGTTTCATTCTACTGAAAAATGGCGTTACCTGGTTAAATCGATTTATTTTCTGGCTGGCAGGCTTAAAAGCCTTTCAGGCGCGCTCCTTTTCAGGACTTGAAACGCTCTCACTCATACATTATGCCCGGTGGGTAATTCTTCGGGATTTTGAATTCCCCAAGTTAAGTGCCGATCAACCCAAAGAAGAATTGAAGTATGGTTATATGCTGTTTTTCAGCAACTTCAACGGTAGCTGGACGCAATACGTCGATTCATTTTCCGTAGCGATAGCCGGAGGATTAAATTTACTATGGAATAAAAATGTCGGTTGGAAAGACGCTAATGTTGAAACGCCTTTCAATGGTTACGTGATCAGCAATCAGATCGATACAGAGTATTATTACAATGCTTATCCCCTTGCCTCATCGAATGATGTAAAATCTGCTAAAAAGGTGATGGCAGATGTCATTAGCCTATCTGAAAATCATATCTCTGGCACTGCCGATGAATTTAAGGCCGCCTTTGATCAGGTCATACTAAATCGTCAGAGTGATCTGAGTAAGATGGAACCTACACCAATTGTGAGCCTCGCTCATGAGGCCATCGAAAAACGCAGAAGTATTGAAGAACATCAGATGCTTCAAAAACAAGTCAATTCCTAATTCCCTTAAACAGACTAGCAATGCCTAATCAATCAGGAAATGCGTACGGTTTAACCGTATTAAGTCCATTAAAAGAAATCGACGGTTCGGGACAAGCGGTGATCCCTAAATTGAGAAACCTGATTCAAAGTTTTAATGAGCTTGATACCACACCCATGGCTAAGGTCCCCAATACCTACTTGTCAAGACTCTGGATATTAGAAGATGTTTTCTTTGAAAATTATCCCCATGAACTCGAACACCTCAAGTCGAAATACCTGGTATTTACTTCCAATTTTCATGGGGAATTAGATACCTACCTCGAGGGTATGTTTAATGCGATCCCTACAGAAGTTCAATCCATCTGGCAGGACTGTTACGGTTTTGATGATAAGGCTTTATCTCCTGAGGGGTTTAAATCCTACATCAAAAAATGCCAGGTTGAAACTACGTTTTACTTTAATGGATCTACTGATGACTCCCTTCAGGATCAGCTTAAATCCTTGTACATCAAGCAGGAATTTTCGCGATTTGTTTTCGATAATGCGCACAAGTCTTCCGAAGAGTTACTCACTGCTTTTAAAGCGTTTATAGCAGAGACGCAACCTACTGCGGATTTTCCAAGATGGAAACCCGGTGAGTCCGATTTATCGGACATCATAGATCGAGGAAACAACGATCACTTATCAACCAATTGAAATACAGGCCTTCTCTAAAAGAAATATAAATGGATAATGTTATTGATTACTATGATGTTCAAGGGAACATCATGATTAACTACGCCGAGTTTGGTTATATCAAATCGAGATATGTTTTTATTAAGATTACCATAGGAGAAGATGGAAGAAAATTTATCAAAGAAATTGCTCCTCTGATCACTTCCTCCGCGTTGATGCAAAACGGAACCATTTCACTGCCGGAGGTAACGACCAATGTCTCTTTCACTTACAATGGATTAAAGATACTTGGAGTTCCCATTCTCAGCTTACATGCTTTCCCCGATGAGTATGTGATGGGCATCAGAAACCGGACCAGTATTCTCGGGGACAATAGTGCAAGTGGACCGGAACACTGGGACGATGTATACAGGGACGACATACACATGTTCATGTCTATGGACGCAAAGGATGATGAGTCGCTCGTCAAACGTTATGAATCCATCGCGTCGATTGTAGATCAAATCGATGGGGTTGAATTGATTCAAGGCTGTAATAATGGCAGAAAAGAACTTGATAAATTTCAGGAAGCCTCAGTACTATATGACGAGAATGGTTTTCCTACCGCCAAAGAACACTTTGGATATACTGATGGTATCAGCAATCCATTCTTCAAAGGAATGACCCCAGAAATGGGTGAAGTCATTGGGGGCGGAAAAAAACTCAATTATAACAATCCCATGGTTGAAGAGAATTGGGGACCCATTGAGACGGGAGAGTTTATTTTGGGGTATCGAGATGAAGCCAATGAATATCCAGCAGCACCTATACCAAAATTGCTATCTAAGAATGGGTCGTTCATGGTATTCAACAAGTTCCACGAGAACGTGGGCAAATTCAATGAGTACCTGGATACCGCATCTGAAAAATATAACATCGACAAGGAAGAGCTTGCGGCGAAGTTTGTAGGTAGGTGGCGAAATGGAGCACCTATGACCACTTTTCCCACGCAAAAAGCAGCTGATGAAATTGCTGATGAGCGACAAAAAGCCATATTCGCCTTGAATACGGCGAAAACTCCTGAAGAATTAGCAAAGGCACATGAGAAATTCAAAGAAGTGAACCGACATTTCATTGGGTTCGATTTCTTCGATGATATTCCTGGTAGCAGGTGCCCGGTAGGTTCACACATTCGTAGAGCCAATCCACGAGGAGCCCTGGAGTTCAACTCCAAAGATGCTTTCAGTACTCCGGCTGCATTAGACAACAGGAGACGCATGATCCGAAGAGGACTCCCTTATGGCATCGCTACAATGGAGAGCAACGAGGGTGAGCACGGAACCATCATCATGACCATCGTAGCTAATATCAAACGTCAGTTTGAATTCGTTGTTCAACAATGGCTCAATTATGGAAATGACTTTAAATTGGCCAATGACAAAGATCCGATTACGGGAAATCAAGATGAGGATGGAGGTCGTCTGATCATTGAAGGGGACGAAAAGCAATTACCTAAATACCTGGCAGGTATCCCTAGGTTCATTGAGACACGAGGAGGTGTCTACTTATTCATTCCAAGTCTCACAGCAATAAAATACATCAGCGAAGGGATTGTTGACCCTACTTAAGTAAGTCACAACCCTTTATTAGATCAGCAACCAACATACATAGACATCCATTAGCATGGCAGCAAGCAACTCCGTACTGGGAGATATTAAATTCAGAAAAGACTTTAAGTATTCCCGAAAGGTCCCCACATACGTCAGCAACAGTGTGAGTTGTGTGGACGAAATAGCCCGATGGGTACTAGACCTCCAGGGCATATTGTATAAAGATGAACCACATGCTCCGGGACTTTATGTACCTGTGGTGAACAAACTCAGTGGAGGAACTGGCATTTGGAACAACCCTGTTCTGGTTACTACTGATGCCCTCGTTTATACCGTGCCGAGTATTGTTCAGCTCATAGAAGAACGATCGGCACCAGAAAACAAAATCATCCCGGATGACCCAGACGAGAGAAAGGAGGTCCTGGAATTATACGAGAAGATATACAGTAACCTGACGGGCCCTTTGTCAAAACTCGTCTATACCTATCTGCTTCCTCATAGGAAGTACGCCGTTCCCCTGTTTACCAGAAGGGTACCCTGGAAAGAAAGGGTCATTTTCAAGCTGGGATATCCTATCTTGAGGAATGCCTTGAGTAAGGGGCTCGGGCTTGCCGATGGAACTGTCGAGGAACGATTGAAAGCTGTTGATGAGGTATTCGACTTTGTAGATGACTTACTACAGGATGGCAGAAAATACCTGGCTGGGAATCGATTGAGCCTCGCAGACATCACTTTTGCTTCTGTTGCAGGTCCATTGATCTTGCCAGATCAATATGGAGCGGTAATTACCGACATCAACGAAATACCCGATGAACTTAGACAAATTGTTTATCGTTTGCGGGCGACTAAGGCGGGTCAATTTGTGTTAAGGTTATATCAGGAAGACAAACCCATACTTCGAGACCAAAGCGAGATCCCAAAAGAGCCTTCCGCCCTGTCTCGCATGAATCAAAAAATTGGTCGGGTCATATTCGGGAAAAAATTCAAACCCAACATGTTCTTCTTTTTGCAAAAGAGGTTTCCTGTAGTACGCTTGCCGTTCACAAAATTAGTACTGGTAAATAAGCATGAGTCGGTAGTCAATGTGCTGGACCGGGACCTGGATTTCACCATTGAAGAGATCAATTCCAAGAAGATGTCTAAGCTTAATGATGCTTTTTTCTTGGGTATGGACCGCAATAATCCTCAGTTCGGCCGGGAGCGTGACATGGCCAGAAGTATCATTAAACGAGAGGACATTTCGTCCATTCAGGGTTTCGTTAAAGAAAAAGCTGAGATCATGACCCAGTCCGCTTCGATGTACGGGAAACTAGATGTGGTCAATACGCTGGTAAGAGAAGTTCAAACACAATTGATCCGACATTACTTTGGCGTCCACGCATCAAATGATGTCAAAATGAAAGCATGGTTGAGAGCAATCTTTTGGGACCTCTTCCTCAACTTGGGGGACGATGAAGCCATACACCAAAAAGCACTTGTGGCAGCCAATGAAATGAAGGTTTGCATTGAACATTTGATTGACAAACGAAAATGTGAATTAAAAGAAAATGGAAGGCTTTCTGATAATTTGCTGAATCGTATGATCCAATTGCAGGGACAGAAAGGCTTTGAATGGCTGGATGATGATACCATACGAAGAAATATCTCAGGGATCATTACAGGGGCATTAGAAACGACCAACAAGTCGGTGGTCCTGGTACTGGATGAGCTTTTCAATCGTCCCGACACACTCCAGCAGGCCGTTGCTATCGCGGCAAAAGGAGATATAAAAGAAATGTACGGATACGTATCAGAGGCTTTACGATTCAATCCACATCAGCCATTGGTGATGCGCTTCAGTGAGGAAAAACAAACAGTTCATGTGAGTAATAAATCGTACACCATTCCGGCAAAAAGCAAAATCTTTGCTTTGACTGCTGCGGCTATGTTTGATCAGGAACAATTCCCTGAACCCAAGAAATTTGATCCCAACAGAAGCGCTAGTTACATGAATTATGGTTTTGCACTACATGAATGTTATGGTAAATATGTTAATGCAGTCACCATTCCAACCTTTGTGGCAGCGGTGCTCACACTACCAAATGTTCGTCGAGCTTCAGGCATAGCTGGAGCTGGAACAGGACTTATGGAAGGACCTTTCCCCAATAATTTTGTGGTAGATTTCGGATAGTATCTAAGACCTAATTTTCACGCCAGGACTATTCGACTATTCATTAACCAACCCCTTTGGAGTTATCTCCATCGGAAATTGAGCCCTCGCCTTTGATATATTATTGCAGGTGATCACACCTGCAAAGGCTTTTTGAGTTTTGGTTAGGTGTTAGGCCGTCTTTTTCGCTTTATATTTGGAAAATAGCATTCGAAACAAGAAAAATGAGCACTAAACAACTCCGGAATATTTCATTTGCAATTACCTTCCTATGTACCTTATTTTTTGTTTCATGTACGGACGAGGAAGAATTACCATCATTGATTGGTAGATGGGAAGTCAATACAATCAGCGCCGATGCTGAATTTGATGAAGATGTATTTCTTAACTTTTTAGAAGGACAAGGATTCGCTCAGATGATGTCAAATGAGTTATTGGAGGAATATAAAGCAGGTTTAGTTGAGGTTGAGGATCTAAATGAAGTAATCACCACCTATGAATTTAGAAATGACGGAACCTATATGATCAGAACGGAATTCATAAACGGAGATTTTCCTGATCAGGAAGAAAGTGGCACTTACCTACTCAATGATAAAAGCAATGAACTGACTTTCATCCCGATGGTTAGTTCCGGAATTGAAAGTTCATTTACCTTTATGATAGATTCGTTTTCTGAGACCGATCTGGTCTTAAGTGGCAGTTCTGAGGAAGTGACCAATTACGGTCTGAATGGAGGAGGCATTCAGATCGCATTTACAGTTAACTATTCCATTGCAATGACTCGGCTTCAGTGATCTTTATCTTCCTCTCTCAAAGGGTTTAGACCTGACTTCAATTTAAAGCTCACTTTAACTCGATATGAATCAATTCGTGATCATTCCTCTCTAATGGCCAGGCAAAGCAACCTGAAGGTCATACGTCTAACCCTCTCATACTTCCATTAAATTCCGGCAGCAGTATTCTGATTTTCAATAAGTTGTAATTAGAAGCGATATACCCCTGCCCCTTTTCAAAACAATTCCTGCAGAAAAATAATTATACTGCAAATAGGAATTTATAACCAAAATTACCTTTCTTCGTAAATACTACGAATAGGAATTAATTATTCTGGATTATGAAAAAGTTTCAACTTGGTGAGTTTGAGGAGATCGTGATGCTGACCGTCGCCATCCTGTATGATGATGCCTATGGGGTATCCATTAAGAAGGAAATCGAAACACGGTTGAACCGAAGTGTGAGCGTCGGGGCATTGCAATCTGCGTTGCGAAGACTGGAGGATAAAAACTACCTCGCCTCCCAAGACAAAGATGCTACTCAGGAAAGAGCCGGACGGCCCAAACGCTATTTCAAAATCACTTCTCTGGGTAAAGAGGCCATGGAACACACCAGGGAAACCCGCAATAACCTTTGGGAAGCCATCCCCTCCATTTCTCTGGACGTGAAGTTTAGCGACCTCTAAGATGTCTCAACCACCCAAGTTCTTCCGCAACTTCTTCCGATGGTTCTGTCATCCCCGACTGTACAAACCCATTGAAGGTGACCTCATGGAATTGTACTACGAGCGCGTGGACGAATCGGGCAAAAGGAAAGCAGACCTGCTGTTCATCAAAGATGTGCTGGCACTCTTCAGAAAAGACATCATCAGACCCGCCAACGTAACTCACCGAATTAATCAATATGGCATGATCAAAAACTACACAAAAACAACCTGGCGAAACCTCAAGCGACAAAAGGTTTACGCGGCCATCAACATCGGAGGACTTTCCTTGAGTATTGCCTGTGTTTTGCTCATTGTTTCATTCATCAGCTATGAGTATTCGTATGATCGATTTTTAGAAAATCACGACGAGATTTATCGTGTCTACGATTCCCAATCAGGCAATGATTTCCTGGGGAAGAACAAATATGCAGTTACACCAATCCAGTTAGCAAGCGCCTTGAGAGAAGAATATCCCGAAGTACAAGATGCTACTGTGTTTGACTGGTACAATGCGCTAATTGGTCCGAATAAAGAGCAGTTGTATTACCAGGCAGGAATCTTTGCGGATGCGCAATTTTTTGATGTTTTTCCTTACGAGTTTGTTGCAGGAAATCCTGAAACAGCAATGGATGATCGGTACAGTGTAATTCTGACCGAATCTTTAGCAGCAAAAATTTTTGATCATGAGGATGCCATGGGAAAAAGCATAACCCATCGAGAGCAAACTTATCAAATCACTGGCATCATCAAAGATCCTCCGAAAAACGCGACATTGCCACTGGATTTCGTCATGAATGTAGCCAGCTTCCAATGGTATCATGACTATATGAATCGGGAGAAATGGCGAAGCAATGGCTACCACACTTTCTTTACGCTGAATCAATCAAGTGATTTAAAGATGCTTGAGTCCAAAATGCCTCAATTGCTGGAGAAATACTGGATCAACCTTGAATTGTATCCACAACATTATCAATTCGAATCACTGAGTTCCATTCATTTACAGTCCTCTCTAAACTTCGATTTTGGAGGGAAAGGGAGCAAAAAGCAGATCATGATTTTTGCGACGATCGCTGTGCTGATCATGCTTCTGGCATTGGTCAATTATACGAATCTGGCGGTGGCTCGATCCATGAATCGCTCGAAAGAAGTCGGGCTTAGAAAAACCATTGGTGCTAACCGATCACAATTAATGGTCCAGTTTCTCTTTGAATCCATCTTCCTGACGTTTATCGCCACCTTAATTGCTATTTTAATCACCTGGGCAGTACTTCCTCTTTTCGGAAAAATGCTGGAAAGGGAGTTGTCACTTAGTCTGGATATGCTGGCGGTCTCCTCTCCCTATTTGTTACTACAGGTCATTTTACTGGGCCTCCTCGCTGGGTATTATCCTGCTTTCCTGATTGCCCGATTACAGCCGATCAACGCACTAAAAGGTAAAACAAACCGACTCGGTAAACGCACCTTACAGAAGGCGCTGATCGTGGGTCAATACACAGTCTCGATCGCAATGATTATATGCGCTCTGGCAGCTCAACGACAATTTTACTTCATCCAAAATAAAGATTTGGGCTTTCAGAAAGAGCATATACTGACTGTACGGAATAGAAGTCGCGAAGTGTCTGAGAAATTTGATGTGCTTCGAAATGAATGGTTAAGTCATCCAAACATTCTAGCGGTAACTGGCTCGCAAAACTTACCCATCGATCTTAGACAAGGCACGATTGTCAATGATGGTGAAGGAACTGATCCTATCGACAACCTCCATATCTATCAAATGCGCGCGGGATACGACTTCCTGGATCTGTATGATATCGATCTGATTGCCGGAAGAAAATTCACTCGGGACATCAACGACTCACTCAACCTGATCATCATCAATGAGGCTACTTTAAAAGTGATGGGTTGGACACCTGAAGAAGCCATTGGTAAACGTTTTTCAGATGACGCGCAAATGAATTATCGAGAAGTCATCGGAGTGGTCAAGGATTTTCACATGCACTCCATGCACATGAAGATTGAACCCATGTTCATCGAACGCCGCAACCCACGTTCTTTTCGTTACCTGTCTTTCAAAATCAACCCTCAAAACTTTCAGGAGACGCTGGCCTTTTTGGATAAGAGCATGGCCTCATACACCTCCTACCCTTTTGATGCACAATTGCTTACGGATAAATACAACGCGTTATATAAGGACGACCTGAATGAAAGTAGGCTATTTAACTTCTTTACCTTACTAGCGGTACTGATTGCCTCGTTGGGCCTGTTCGGCCTGGCGACTTACACCATACATCTACGAGTCAAAGAAGTAGGTATCCGCAAAGTACTGGGAGCGACGGTCTCGCAAATTATTTCTTTGGTCTCTAAGGATTTTCTGACTCTTGTAGTTATTGGGTTCATCGTCGCTATTCCTGCTGCATGGTTCGCCGTTGAACAATGGTTAGAAGCATTTTCCTATCGCATCTCAATTTCAGGGTGGGTGTTTGCATCGGCCGGATGCCTTGCATTGATCATCGCCTTCCTGACCATTAGCTCACAATCTCTCAAGGTCGCCCTTTCCAACCCAGCTAAAATCCTCAAGGATGAATGATCAACCTCCAAAACTCTTCCGCAACTTCTTCCGATGGTTCTGTCATCCGAGGCTGTTTCAACCCATCGAAGGAGACCTCATGGAATTGTACCATGAACGCATCGAAACTTTGGGAAAAGGAAAAGCGGATCTCCTATTTATCAAAGATGTATTGGTCCTCTTCAGAAAAGACATCATTAAGCCTGCTGATGGCACCTACAGACTAAATTTCTACGGTATGCTCAAACACAATCTATTGATCTCCATTCGAAGCTTTCGGAAATTCAAAAGCACCTTTCTCATCAACCTGCTGGGACTTGCCACCGGATTAGCCAGCGCGCTGCTCATCTTTCTTTGGGTCACCGATGAACTGAATACCGATAAGTTCTCCGAGCAAGACAGTGACCGACACGTTCAGGTCATTTACTCATATCCTACTTCAGGTACCTACCATACCAATGCCAATGGGTCGGGGCCTAATCCTTTGTATGCTGCGCTCGTGGAACATCTACCTGAAGTGGAGTATGCCGTACCCGTCACCGCTCATGTTCGAAAAAGTGTATTCAGCGCTGGTGATAATAACATGCGGGCGAGCTATCGCTACATCGGAGAAGGCTATTTTAACATCTTCCCAGGTGAGTTTATACATGGGGACAAAAGCCAGGCACTCAGTGACAAAAGTCATGTGATCATTTCGGATCAGGTGGCGATCAATTTGTTTGGATCGTCGGATCGTGCCATGGGAAAAACCATCGAACTAAAGGATGAATATGAGGGTGGTTCTTTTCAAGTAAACGGCATTTTCAAACCCAATTCTCTGGCTTCTGAAAAAGTAGATATTCTCTTGAGTTATGAGGTATTTGCTACACCGGAAATGATGGAATGGTACAATGGCGGCACACAAGCCAACCTTGTGTTGCATGCAGGTACAGACCTGGCCCAATTCAATGGAAAGCTCCGTGATTTCCTGAAAAAAGTCTGGGAGAACTCCAATTTCATCCTGTATGCACAGCCTTACTCGGAAAAGTACCTATATGGCCAATATGAAAACGGATTACCCACTGAAGGGCGGATCGTTTATGTCAGGTTGTTTTCAATCATTGCGTTGTTTGTGTTGACCATCGCCTGCATCAACTACATGAACTTCTCGACAGCCAAAGCCTCAAGACGGATCAAAGAAATTGGGGTCAAGAAAGCCATTGGTGCAGGTCGAAGATCGCTCATCTTTCAATACTTCAGCGAATCACTTTTCATGGCATTTTTGGCTTTGATCATGGCCCTTGTAATTGTGATCCTTTTGCTCCCACAATTCAACGAAATCACGGGTAAACAACTATCACTCAGCTTTGCTCCCAATGCGATCTGGTCCATCCTGGCCATTACGACAGCTACAGGACTCATTTCGGGTATCTATCCCGCACTCCACCTTTCTGGATTTACACCGGTCACTGCATTGAAAGGAAAACTCAATGGGTATGCTGGCGGCTTGTTGCTAAGAAAAGGGTTGGTCATTGTCCAGTTCATGATCTCAGTGACCATGATCATCTCTGTCATTGTCATCTACAATCAGGTGAATTTCATCCAGACGACTAATCTTGGTTATAACAAAGACCACATCATTACCTTCCCAAAAGAGGGTCGATTGGCCGAAGACAGTCAGGCATTCTTTGATGAAATCAGAAGCATTTCTGGAGTATTGATTGCCTCGCAAATGGATGGTGAACTTCCAGGCAGGCTTGCTTACACACACGGATACAAGTGGGAAGGCATGAGTGAGGCCGATAGGAAATTACGCTTTTACCAGATACGTGGCGGGTATGACCTGATCAAACTGTTGGACATTGGCCTGCTGGATGGTAGAGATTTTTCGCAGAAATTTCCTTCTGATGTGGATGCTTACATCTTGAATGAAACGGCCATAAAAATGACAGGATTAGAAGCTCCACTTGACCAACAAATTGGCAACCTTAATCCCAACGTTAACCCCAAACAGATCATTGGTGTGGTGAAGGATTTCCATTTCCAGTCGATGCAGGAAGAAATCAAGCCGTTCATCTTCTCACTCAAGCAAAATGCGGAGAAATTCATCGTCAAGATGCAGGCAGGAACGGAACAGGAAACCATCGCGCGTATTGAGCAGGTGTACAATGAATTCAATGCAGGTTATCCTTTTGAATACAAATTCCTGGATGACAACTACCAGGCACTTTATGCCTCGGAAGCACGGATTACGGCACTTTCCAAGTACTTTGCAGCCATTGCTATTGTCATTTCCTGCCTCGGGTTATTGGCCTTGACTTCCTTCAGCACACAGCAGAGACACAAAGAAATCGCCATCAGGAAGGTACTAGGCTCCTCAAATCTGGGCATTATCAAGTTGCTTTCCAGTGACTTCACCATACTCGTGATAGTTGGGGTCATGATGGCTGTACCCATTGCCTATTACCTCATGCGAAACTGGCTGGACGCCTTTGTCTATCGGATTGAGTTGTCGCCTGTTTACTTCCTCTTTGGAGGATTCCTGGTGCTCCTATTGGCACTATTGACAATCACTACACAAACCGCAAATTCAGCGAAAGTTAACGTAACCGAAAGCCTTCGTACAGATGGATAAACATCCGCCAAAATTCTTTCGCAGTTTCTTTCGATGGTTTTGCCACCCTCGATTACACCAACCTATCGAAGGTGACCTCATGGAGCTGTACTACGAACGTCTGGATGAACTGGGCAAACGAAAGGCAGACCTACTCTTTATCAAAGATGTATTGATCCTATTTAGAAAAGACATTATCCGTCCCGCGGGCGGAACATATCGATTAAACTTCTACGGCATGTTAAAACACAACTTATTGATTACACTTCGCAGCTTCAAAAGGTACCAAAGTACGTTTTGGATCAACCTAATCGGACTTACCGTTGGATTAGCGGCCTCCACGCTCATTTTCCTTTGGGTCAATGATGAGATCAGTAAAGATCAGTTTCATGCGAAAGGAGATCAGATCTATCAAGTGCTGCGCACTAAAAGAACGACAGACCGCCCAACTCGAACACACGATTCCAATAGTGAACTCCTGATACCGGAAATGAAGTCCGAATTGGCTGAAGTAGAAATGGCTGTTCCAATCATGCGTGAATTTCCATATGCGATTTTGTCCATCGATGATAAGACACTGAAGTCCTCGGGCCTTTTCGTTGGCAATGACTTCTTCAACCTATTTTCATTTAACCTGACTAACGGTAATCCTAATGAAGTCCTGACTTCTCCGAGCTCAATTGTTATCTCCAAATCACTTTCCGAAAAGATGTTCGGAGATGAAAACACTATTGGGAAAACGATCCACCTGTTGGACAATACCGATGGAGAAGTATTGTATGAAGCAGATTACCAAATCTCAGGCATATTCGACGACTCACAACTCAACACGTCCGAGGATTTTGAATTCGTACTGCCATATCAAGTTTTCGAGGCGGACAGAGTAGCCTCCTGGGGCAGCAACAGTTCCAGGGTCTTCATTCAATTGAATGAACAAACCAATCTGTCGGAGTTCGAAGCAAAACTGGATGCCTTTTATCAGCGAAAGATGTCTCAGATCTACGTCAGAGAAGGCAATGTCATCAACATGCACCTCCAACCCTATCTTACTCGTCATCTCTACAATCGATACGAAAATGGGGTACTGACAGGAGGTCGCATTTCTTATGTTTATCTCTTTTCTGGGGTGGGATTGCTGATCCTACTGGTCGCTTGCATTAATTTCATCAACCTCTCTACAGCCCTGGCAACCAGAAGGTTAAAAGAAGTGGGTGTTAAAAAAGTATTCGGAACATCCAAGGGTTTCATTATCAGTCAACACCTGATGGAATCATTCGTTCTGGTATTGATCTCCACTTTATTAGCCTTGATATTACTGAGTACGATCTTACCGGGTTTCAGTGCGATTACTAACAAGACTTTGACGTTACAATTCAGCCTTGAAACCTTGATCGGATTAGGCGCAATCATCATTATCACAGCATTGTTAGCAGGCACTTATCCTGCCCTGTTCCTGTCTGGCCTAAGGCCTTTAGATGCTTTGAGCGCGAAATTGAAGACTTCTACCAAAGGACAATGGCTGCGAAAAGGACTGACCATTTTCCAATTCTCACTTTCAATTGTGCTGATTATCTCGGTAATGACCGTATCTCAGCAAGTGGATTATGTACGATCCAAAAACCTGGGTTATGACCGTGAAAACGTGATCACATTTGCTAGAGACGGGCAATTGGTCAACAACATGGAGCCATTTATGAATCGGCTTGCCACCATTCCTGGAGTCGTTCATTCCACCCGTTTAGAGGGTAGCATTTCTCAATTCAATAATTCCGGTGGCGGTTATGGTGGAGATGGAAGACCCTACATCGATTTTACGTTTGCCTACGTCGGATACGATTTTGTGGAGACAATTGGACTAGAATTAAAAGAGGGGCGTTCTTTTTCCAGGGAATTCACCAATGAACATAAGAAGATCATTCTGAATGAAACGGCCATTGCCGCCATGGGACTGGCAGATCCCATTGGTAAGGTGGTGAATATTCGTGGTAATAGAGAGATAATAGGAATCTTGAAAGATTATCATTATCAATCCCTTCACGAAGCGATTAAACCTATGTTTTTGATCTTTGAGCCCGCTGATGCTACCACGATTGCAGTAAAACTGCAGGCGGGCAGAGAAATGGAAACCATCGAAGAATTGGGAGAAGTGTATCAGGAATATAACGCCGGACTTCCCTTCCAGTTTAAATTCCTGGACGAAGAATACGAAGCACTTTATCAATCAGAACTTCAGGTAGCCAGCCTTTCGACTTATTTCGCTTCCATAGCGATCATCATCTCCTGCCTTGGACTATTTGGTCTAACGACCTTCATGACACAACGCAGAATCAAAGAGATTGGCATTCGAAAAGTGCTGGGTTCAAGTAGGATCAGAATTGTCCGATTGCTCGGCGGAAATGTGATGAAAATGCTCGTAGCTGCAATTATCATTTCCACTCCTGTGGCATTCTACTTGTTGGGAAGCTGGTTGGAAAACTTCGCCTATCACATTGATCTTAGTCCCTGGTTATTTGTACTGGGAGGTTTTACAACAGTACTCATCGCTTGTTTTACGGTAGGCTTTGAGACCTGGAAAGCGGCTTCAGTGAATCCAGTAGAGTGTATCAAGGATGAGTGAAGTTTAACACGTCATGTTCTCATAGCTATCATGATTGGAATTTTGAATTCCTGAAAGGTCATCAGTAGCTTTATTTCATCACAGCAAAAGCGTTTAGACGTATAACTGCATTATACTTAATGCACGGAATCTCAACTTTAGATAGTATTACTAAGCTTAAGATTCACTTGCCATGCGCCCGGCACTGCACTTCGTTTCGGCCGGAATGACGTCCTATTGAGGAATGATAGAGAAAAAGATAATTAGCGATCCACCTACTTCAAGAACAACAACTCAAATGTTTCTTCATTGATCAAACCTTCTGGATAAATACCCTGATCTGTTTGAAAGGAAATGATTGCATTTTGAGTATCGTCACCAAAAAGCCCATCGAGTTCATGCTCATAGCCCTTTTTGATCAATTGTTTTTGTACCATCCACACGTATCTGGATTGGCCCCCTACCTGAATGCCTTGAATACCTTCCTGATCCTTCAGTAGGTCTAAATTCGCTACTTCAAAACCGGACTCGGCGATGCGTACCTCTTGATTGGTGTGGCCTGTGGCCTTCAGTGTATTAGAAAAAATCAGTTTACGCTCTAGCAACTGAACCCTGGCTGTCAATTCATTCCAATAACTGGCGGCATTGACATCTGCCTGGTTTCCTTCGTCTGGAAAACGAACGTCCAGGCCTTCATTGCGCCACTTTAAACGAGCAAAAGCGCCGATCTCAACGGCCTTGGCGAAGTACTCGTCTACTAATTCCTGATTGTAATAATTGACATCTACTTCATCCGAAATCGCATATTCATATGCAACCGGAGGATTGAATCGGCGAAAATTCTGAAACTGAAAAAAGGCAATCAGTGGCAGCGTCACAATAATTACGATGAATACTAACTTCTTCATGGCTATAGTTTATCGAAGTATTGACTAATCTTTTGAGAGAGTTCTTTGGTCTGCAGGTCAGAGGACTTAAGCATGATTTCTTTCACGAACTGGAGCATCCGATCATTTAGCCGGCTTTTGAAGGCGGTATCCACTACCCCAGCCATGACCACTGCGATGTAGAACTTGCCAAAACTCTGAACATAGATCTTATGCAAGTCATATGAGATCATTTCCAGGGACTGCTTTTCGGTTTCCATGGCATCTTCCACAAATGACTTGATTGCCGTGAGCATTCCCGCCATCATGTCCTGATCAAAGGCACTGTCTCGGGAATAACTGGCCATCACTACGCCACTCTCCTCCTCGATTAGGAAGATCTCCATG
Source organism: Cytophagales bacterium (assembly GCA_033344775.1). NCBI lineage: Bacteria > Pseudomonadati > Bacteroidota > Cytophagia > Cytophagales > Cytophagales bacterium. Next base: position 629,215 of record JAWPMT010000001.1, read on the forward strand.
ATCTTTGGCTCATTAGTGGTCTTCAACAAGAGTTCTGCAAAAGAAACACCCGTCACCGCGGCCTTGATGCGCAACCACAACAAATCAAAAGACAAGGCATCCTGAAATTGTTGATCTATTTTCTCCGATAGGGCCTGGATTTCCTGTTGGATGTACTTTTTGATCATTTGCCCTACGATTGGAAAAAGGGCTTGAACCACATCATCCCTGGACTCTTTGATCTGTACTTTTAATGTAGAGGTGATCGTTGGACCCAGTTTTTCGGGCATGACCTCCACAATTCTGGACATGATCTGATTAAATTCCGATTCCGGCAATTCCCGGTTGGCTAGTTTATGCTCAATCTCCTCATGCGTAGCCTTCAACTGATTGCTCAGCTGCTGATACTTCTCATTCTCTTCTTTGAAAAGTAGTTCTTTGAGGGCCGTTATACCTTGAGGATCTTGCAAGTCCGTTCAGTTATGCTTCCAGTTTTTTGGCGATTGAAACCAGGTAATCTGCCAATTTCTTCTTGTCCACTTTGGTTTCCTGCAGCTTATCCAACCGATTGTTGATCTTCTCTGCGGTTTTATCGATATGCGCCATCATTTTCTCTTCCAGCGCATCAACCTTAGCATTTATTCGGTTTTCGAGATCAGCAGAATTTTGATCTAATTCAGATCGCTGCTTATCAAGCAACTCACGCGTCTCTTTGATATCTCCCCGGTATTCCTGAACGTTCTGTCCAAAAAGTAATTCCCTTACGGCTTCCAGTCGGTTATCCGGCTGCTGCGCATTATCCTGTACTTCTTCTTTGTCGCTCATATGTGTTGGTCTCTTATAAATCTAATGTGTGCTCAAATTTAGTCAGGTCACAATTGACCCATCTTCTCTACCAGATCTGTTTTATAATTTTTTCCAATAGGTAAGGTCTTATCACCAATCAATACACTCAATTGCTCTATGTTCACCACCTTATCAAGGCGAATGATAAATGATCGATGAATACGGAAGAATTGATTCTTAGGCATAGAGGCCTCCATGTTCTTCATCGTGTTGTAAGTCACGTAGATTTTGTCACTGGTATGTACTTTGATATAATCTCCGTAAGCTTCAAGATACAGAATATCCCGCAAGTCAACATTCACCAATAAGTTATCCGCTTTTACGAGAATGAACTGCGAAGACTGATCATCCTGCAATTCGTTGAGAGCTGTTCAAGCGTCTCTTTCTCTTGTTGGATTTTTGTGGTTTCTCTTTGTGCCTTTTTGGCTTGAATTTCAGCTACGTTTCGTTCTTGTTGCAACTCAAAAATACGATCGTATTGCGCGCCAAAATCATAGATAATAAACGCATATTGATCACTACCTTCTTCAACGGGCTTGATGATCATATCATAATGAGAAGTCTTGCCAAAAAGGTCAGTATTGATACATTCGAAGGTCAGTGGGTCATTTATACTCAAATCAACTATCAGTTCCTCCATGCCACTTAAGAAGCTATCCTGAAAAAGATTGAATGAGGAATTGGTTACCTTGACAATGGAGTCATCAGATTCCAGGATCTTTCCCATCCGGTCAAAAATGATGACCTGTGAAAACTTTTCGAAAGGACTGAATTTGATTTCTTTGAGGTTCATAGCATATTCTTTGCCAATTCGATAAAGGAAGCTTCTACATTATCTCCGCTTTTTGCGCTGGTCAATCTAAAAGGAACATTGATTTTGGTTTTTAGGGTCTCCGCCAGTTTTTCATCGATCAAGTCGGCTTTGTTGGCTAAGACTACAAAAGGTGTATCTCTCATGGACTTGTTGATCTCAAACAGATCATTCTCGATGTTTTGGTAGGTTTCCTCCCGTGTGGCATCAAATACATATAAGATACCATGCGCGCCCATGAAATACTTCTTGGGTACTTTGATCATATTCGATTCTCCCGCAATATCCCAGAGCATCATTTTAACAGAAGTCCCATCTATATCAACAGTCTTCTTATCAATCTTCACACCAATGGTGGTCAGGTACTGATCGGAAAACTTCTGGAAAACGAATTGCTTGACAAGGGAAGACTTGCCTACTCCAAAATGTCCGGTGAGGATTACTTTCTTTACTATTTCCATTATATACAAAGCATCTGACACTTTCACCGATAGCCCGGTGGAATGCAGTTCTTAAAAATTGAGGTTGACAGCATGTGCTTATCGAAAGTAATATTTTTCTTAGAAATGATCGTGATATCGAGCATAAAGTCATGATTTTCAGACTATACAAACGATTGAGTTGATCAGGCACTTAAGCGGGGACAATACTCCACAAAGGAAAAAGGCATGTCCAACAAATCGCTGTAGTCCTCTCCTACCTCCAACATATCTTCATCCTCAGGTAGATAATACCAATGAATATAAATCTCAGTCCCTTTAATAGCGAGGGCTTTGATGGCCTTGAACAAATCATACAGACATTTCGAGGAACTGGTATTGAAGTATTCTAACTTGACACGAACTTCGAATTTTCTGGCGGTGACTTCATCCTGGAGTACGGATTTGATCGGATGATAAAAATCAATTGAATTTTCAGGTGAGGATCTTCCAACCATTTTGAGGATTCCTTTGGTTGGGTCCAACAATACTCCTGGAGTAGTTCGTGTGCGCTTGATCTTGATCATTTTCATTTGTTCGAGATTTGACACCAAAACAAATAGCATAAGATTTGGTAAGAGTCACTTCTATACGAAAGCGGCAAAATACTCGGTAATCCTACCAATTTTCCGGTCGGGATATTCAACAAGTGCACATTCATCATTGACACGCATAGGTAGAAATTCCTATCTTGAATAACTGTTCCTAACCAGCCTGAAAAAATGGATAAACGCCACTATCATCTAGAACCTCAATTTGATACTGTAACGCAAGGTCGTGAAGCATTTAGAAAAAGCATTCTCGCTTCCAAATTCCCTCCTTCTTCGGCCCCAGATGTAGACATCAATACCTGGGACGTGCTCATCTATCTGGACTCACTCACTACAGGTGAGCTAGACGAGACCCATGCTAGAATTCTATATTCTGCCGTAGAGAAACTGGTAAAATATGAAAAAACCTTCAACATGTCCATCATTCTTAGGGTGCTATTTCAATTTCCCGATAGGATTAAGAGCGACCTCACGGAAGCATGCAAACAAATGATCCTCAATTGGTCTTTCTGGCCTGATGAGATCATCAAAAACCAGAATTATGGCCGTGACATGTCCACTGAAAATCATTACATGCTCTATGCCAGTAATGGATTGTTAGCTGCCCAGCTTTTCAAGGAAGAGGAGTTTACGGTTACCTACAAAAAGAAAAAGAAGACTAAAACCATCAAGCAAAAAGGAAAGGAAAGGCTTGCTCCCTACACCGGCCGTCTGGAGAAATGGTTGGACTTGCGGTATCAGACGGGATTTAGTGAATACCTGAGCAATGGTTATTACGCTGTGGATGTCATGGGACTGGTCAATGTGTATGATTTTATCGAAGATGAAAGGATCAAACAAAAAACGGCCATGGTTCTGGATGTACTGTTCATGGATATGGCCATGAATCATTGGTACGGAGGCCTGGGAACCACCACAGGCCGGGTATATTTTGATTCGAAACGGACTTTTCACAATCACCGAACACTAACCATTTTCTATCAATGGTTGGGCTATGGATCTGAAAGCAATGCACTGGACCGGAACCGTGGCGGTGTATTCTTCAATCTAACGAACTACACACCGCCGAATGTGTTAAGAAACATCGCTCTGCAAATGTCCGAAGCCAGTGAAATTCAGCAAAAGCAAAGTTGGCACGTGGAGGATGCGAAGAAATATGGTATCAATCCCAAATCTTTAGAGGATGGCCTGCACTTGCTTACGCTAGATGCACAAACGCATCCCAGGGTCATCAAGTTATTCATTAAAATGATGAGCGCCTTCGATTGGTGGAATAATGGTGTTTATAAAGACTTGAAAGGTGCGAAAGGTTTACTTCAACTTTTGAAAGGTATACGATTGGTAGGTATGGTTGCCAGGATCATGATCAAGGACCTGACACGATATTATCGCCCTACAGTTAACACATACAACTACCGAACGGCCGCATACTCACTTTCAACTACACAGGACTATCGCAAGGGGTATGGGGGATTTCAGCAGCAAAGCTGGCAGGCCAACCTGGGTCCCTCAGCACTAGTATTTACGACCAATCCCGCGAAGCTCAAAAAAGCCAGTCCTCCTGACCTTTGGACTGGAGGTGGTGTACTTCCAAGATGTGCCCAGCACAAAAATGTGTGTGTTGCTTACTATAAGATTGAAAAATGGCCGGCTCTGATTGTCAAGAAAAAAATCGAAATGACCCACGCATGGTTTCCCAAAGCGGAATTTGACAAGGTCTTCGAAAAGGATCATTGGCTATTCGGCAAAAAGGGAAATGGCTACCTGGCACTTTGGAGCCAACAACCTTATCAGTGGCAACAAGAGGGCGATTACAAAGACCAGGAAGTCATAGCCGCTGGTAAAGAGAACACCTGGATCTGCGAACTTGGTGATCAAGAAAGCTGGGGTTCTTTCGATGATTTTGTGGCTGCTATATCGAATGCGAAAGTTGCTAAACGTGGCGATAGCGTAGAATATCTATCCCCTTCTATTGGTAAAGTGGTTTTCGGTTGGAATGGAGACTTTGAAGTAAAAGGCCAGCGCGTCGACCTTCATCCGCCTTACCGATATGACAATCCCTGGATTCGGGTGCTGGACCTTACCAAAGGATTCAAATTGGCTTTGGGTGGGTCAGAATTAGTGCATGATTGGAAAACATTGAAAAGGGAGGTTGTGGAGTAACCCTTCAAGCGCCTCAAAGTTCCCCTTACTCTAGCTTGCGTCTGAGCCTCCTCAAACGCAATCACAATGCAAGTTTGTTGGGACACAAACTTGGGCAATTAAATGTAGAACAATCCCTTAACTTGCACTTGCAATCAATTTAGGCTGCATGTTCAAACTCAACTTTGACATTCCACCACTTTCTAAGAAGATTGACCTGAAGGACTCTATCCTGATGTTGGGTTCTTGCTTTGTGGATTCAATCGGAGCATATTTACACGATCACAAGTTTGAAGTTTCTGTAAATCCATTGGGCACTTTATTCAACCCTATTTCGATCTTCAATTCCTTGAACATCACCTTGGGTAAACAATCTATGCAGCCTATCCAACAACGAAATGATCTCTTCTTCTCTTGGGATACACATTCCCGTTGGTCCGCAAAAAGCAAAGGTGATTTACAAAGCGCGTTAGCTTCGGAATTCAAAGTCATTGCATCGCATATCAAAAAAGCGCAATGGATCATGATTACGCTGGGCACCGCACATGTTTATGAATGGAACGCTTCCGGTCAAATCGTCGCTAATTGCCACAAATTTCCACAACAGGATTTCAGTAAACGACTCTTGTCTGCAGAAGAGATTTCGCAAGCATTTCATGAGACGCAAGCACAAGTAAAAGCCATCAATCCAGAGGTACAATGGCTATTAACCGTAAGTCCTGTCCGACACATCAAAGATGGACTGATCGAGAACAATCGGAGTAAATCCATATTGATCCAATCGATATCAGCAATGGTTCATGAATTTGATCACTGCCATTATTTTCCGGCTTACGAAATCATGATGGATGAATTGCGGGATTATCGATTTTACAAAGAGGACATGATCCACCCCAACGACCAGGCCATTCGCTACATCTGGGAAGCTTTTCAGGAGGCCAGCCTCAATGAAAGAACAAAGGTTTTTTGTGACCGCTGGAGCAAATTGCTGTCCGCTTTAAGACACAGACCAATACATTCAGGCAGTACAGACCATCAATTATTTCTGAATGCAACCCGAAGGAAACTCAAGGAGTTGGAAAATATGGTCGATATTACAGCCGAGTTGGAAATAATAGACGCACAGATTCAAGCATGATGAGGAACATTTCCTTTTTAGCCATCCTTTTACTGATAACTTGTTGTAACGGACAAAGCGACCGAAACATGAACGGAATCCCTGAAGGAAAAAACAGACTATACAACGCGACCAGCCCCTATTTGCTGCAACATGCGGATAATCCGGTAGACTGGTATCCCTGGGGTGAGGAAGCGCTGCAAAGAGCTAAAACAGAAGACAAACCGATCCTTCTTAGCATCGGCTATTCCTCCTGTCACTGGTGTCACGTGATGGCTCATGAGTCGTTTGAAGATACGGCGGTAGCCAGGGTCATGAATGAAAATTTCATTAACATCAAACTGGATCGCGAAGAGCGTCCGGACATTGATCAGATTTACATGGATGCTGTACAAGCCATGGGCCAAAATGGAGGTTGGCCCTTGAATGTATTCATTACACCAGATCAAAAGCCCTTTTTCGGTGGTACTTATTTCCCAACAGACCGGTGGATGGATATTCTGGAGGCTGTAACCAAAGCTTTCACTGAAAACCGAGATAAATTGAATCAGTCGGCTGAAGAGCTGGCAAACATTATAAGCGCCAGCGAAACAGATAAATATGAACTAGTTGAAGACGAAAACGCCATATCGAGAGATGACATTGATAATGGTTATCTAAGGCTCGCTGCCAACTTCGATCCGCGTTGGGGTGGCATGAAAAAGGAACCCAAGTTCCCCATGCCTTCACTGTGGCAATGGTTATTGAGCTATGGCCAACTTTCCGAAAACTCGGAAGCTACTGAACACCTTTTGTTCACCCTGGATAAGATCGCAGCTGGTGGCATTTACGACCAGATTGGTGGTGGATTTGCGAGATATTCTGTGGATGATGAATGGCATGTCCCCCACTTCGAAAAGATGCTCTACGATAATGGACAATTACTTTCACTATACGCTAATGCCTATAAAATTGAAGCCCGTTCGCAGTATCTGGAAGTGATGGAAGAAACCATGGGTTGGCTGGAACGTGAAATGCTGGACAAATCCGGAGGTTTCTACGCAGCTCTGGATGCTGATAGTGATGGCGAAGAAGGCAAATTCTACGTTTGGTCCATGGAAGAAATCGAGGAGATTGCAGGAGACCAGGCGGAATTGATCAAAGCCTATTATGATGTGCAACCTAAAGGCAACTGGGAACATACCAATGTGCTTCGAAGATTAAATTCAAACGAAGAGATCATCGCTCAATTCAACATTGACCAGGCACAGTTGAAATCAGTGCTTGATAAATTCAAAGCGGATGCATTAAAAGAACGCGCTAAAAGAATACGACCTGGTCTCGATAGTAAGCTAATCTCCGGATGGAACGCCTTGACTTTATCAGGTTTGACGGAAGTCTACATCGCTACAGGATCACCTAAAGCCCAAACACTGGCTCAAAACCTGGCTCAATTCATGATGAATGAATTGATTGTGGATGGTAAGTTATTGCACACCAGCAATCAACAAATTCAAGGCTTTCTGGAAGACTATGCCGCACTGATCCAAAGTTTCATCCGATACTATGAAGGTTTTCAGGATGAAAAATTCCTACAGATGGCGAAACAGTTGACGGATAAAGTGATTGAAGAATTCTACGATGAAGAAGAAGGTCTTTTTTATTACACCTCCAGCTCTGCCGAAAGCCTGATCGCTCGAAAAAAAGATGTCTTCGACAATGTAATCCCAAGCTCTAACTCAATTATGAGTGAAAACCTCTACAAATTATCCGTGATCTTCGACGATGAAAAACTGAGAGACATTCATCAAAATGTTACGAACAAAGTAAAAGGGCTTATCAAAACGGAATTGGAGTATACCAGTAATTGGGCCCTGACATCCACGGCTAAGCTGAGCAAACAACTTGAAATAGTAGTGATCGGTGCAGATCATCAAGCTTATGCGATGGAGTTACAAAAGACATTTCGACCCAATCAGGTGACGATGGCTGCCAATGAAGCGACCGAACTTCCGTTGATGGAATATAAGACCACCAGAGAAGGAGAAACGACCATTTACGTTTGCTCGGAAAAGGTTTGCCGACGCCCTGTAACCTCCATTGAAGATGCAGAGAGAGAAATCGCAACGCTCCTTAATCGCTAGATTATTCAGGTTTATCTGGCGGCTGATCAAGACCATCATTTATACCTTTTTCTTTTTTGTGGCTTTGTTCATCATTATTGTGATTTATCAGACTTCACAGGCTACTGATGAACCCTTTTATGATGCCAGTGCACAAATAGCAGGGACTGAAGATTACCTACATGCACGTTGCTGGAGAGGCCTTCAAAACAGCAATAAGTACTGCATGAAATATGAGTCAACAGCAGCATTGAATGTGGCATTTTCGGAACGAAGAAATCAACTGGAAGTTCCACGCGAGTACTGGTCCACGGATAATGGCTATTGGGGCTACATCTATCAGGAGTTGCTTCGACAAAACAATGAAGCGGTGGACTACATTGCAGACTCCCTGATCAACCTCGCACAAGATAAGGAACTCCATCGATCGGCCATGGCAGACCTGATCGTTACTTTCGTACAAGACATTCCCTATGTGTTGATCAACAACAAACCTTGTGAAGCAGATTATCAAGGGCCTTGTCGCTCCGATGAATTATATGGCATTCTTTCACCTTATGAGTTTCTGTATTCACTGGAAGGAGATTGTGACACACGAAGTGTATTGCTTTATGCCTTGCTAAAACGTGCAGGCTTCCACCCCATCATCATGGTAAGTGAAGAATATGCCCATGCCATGATCGCGTTGGATGTTGCCGCTACTGGTGACTACATTGAATACAAGCGTCAGAAATTCTATTTTTGGGAAACCACTTCTCACGGATGGAAGCCTGGCATGTTGCCACCTGATAGCAACAACAAAGATTACTGGAAAATCGCCCTAGCCCATGAACTTTAACACTGCATTAATCGGCCTGATCGAGATCGTCTCCGCGATAAGTATTGGCGTGTTTATTCTTCTCTTGACTTACAAGATTCTAAAATGGATTGGCCGAAGGTATTATGACATTCAACATAAAAACCTGGCATATAGCATCTTCATGGCGGCGATGATGTTTTCCGTAGGCTATATGGTCAGCGGAGTAATTGCGCCATTGATCTCGAGCTTCCGACTGCTCAATATTGACAATGCCTTTTTACTTACCGTGACTTTCATTGGCAGAGGTGCACTATATGTAGGTATTTCTTATGTATCAGCATTGTTGATAGGCTTACTCAGCACCACCCTTTACACCCGCATGACGCCTATTGATGAGTTCGCCGAGATCAAGAATAATAATGTGGGTGTTGCATTGATCGTGGCAAGTATCATCATTACCCTTACCCTGCTTTCTAAAGATGGCGTGGCTTTGATTCTGGAATCGATTACACCGTATCCTGATTTACCTCCGAGGTAAGAGACTATTGAATCAAAATTCATAATTCCTATCTTACATGAAAAATCCAATGATTATGAAAAAGAAACTCACAAAGATCAACTTGAAGCAAATGCAAACTATCAAAGCTGGTGCTGAACCGGGATTGATGGTGAAGTGGAGATATTAATTTACCCACTGTAAAAAAACCAATTGGTCGCAATTTCATTGCGACCAACACCTTGAGTTGTACTTCCCAGAACACCTATTTTTCAAAGTCCGATTGAAAGATCAATCGCTTTAAAATACCCCTCCATTCCCCATATTCCTACATTTTCATAAGTGTCGCCTGAGTGTCCGGTGCATTTTCAATCATTTATTCGTTGGCTAATCTACCCTTGCCAGAAAAAAGAAAATGACACTAAAATTCAAATCAAGTATCTCCGCTTTGTTCGTACCGCTGGCTTATATGACTGTCCTGGTTACTTTATCTGCGTTTCCATTAGGGTTCTCCATATTTGAAGGTCGAGTTGCATATTCTTTCCTCGGAGTGGCAATTGCCTTTGGTATTATATTGATAGTGATCAAACGGGAGAAAGCGACATTTCGCAATTATGAACTCTATCTCGACAAAGGCACTTACGGTCGGTTCATACAGGGTTTCCTATGGTCCATACTTTTAGGTGGAGGAATGATTCTGATCCACATGTATTACAGTGGTCTTCAATTCACGGTCAATAGCGATCATTGGCAAATGTTTATATTGATGTCGCTGACCCTGATTCCTTACGCATTTATTGAAGAACTGATCTTCAGATCTGTCTTATTGACCAGACTGAACAAAACTTATAACATCTGGGTAGCACAGATCGTGATTGCCATCCTGTTCGCACTCTACCACGTTGTTGGGGTTCAAGGTCAGTCATTAGCTTCCGCATTCATGGGGCCTGGTATTTGGTCTTTCATTTTTGTAGCGCTGGCACTGAAATCCAATGGCATTTCAATGCCTACTGGCTTTCACTATGGCCTGAATCTGGTACTAGCCACGATTGGAGACAAGAGTTGGATCCCAGGATTATTGACGGTAGATTTTATAGCCCCTCCGACAACTTCCGAGCTACAGGCACATGAAACATTTGGATTAATATTACATTTATTGTTATTGGTCATCGGTATCGCTGCCACCGTCTACCTGCAAAAGCAAATGTCTTCCAACAAAAATCAACCTTCATGATCCAACAGCCGGCATTAGGAAAACGAATATTGGAATTGAGAAAAGCTGTAGACATTACCCAGGAAGAATTGAAAGACAAATGCCATGTGAGTGTAAGAACGATTCAGCGCATTGAATCGGGTATAGTGACACCACGTCTGTCCACCATCAGGATATTGATTGAAGCATTAGGAGAAAACCCGGAGGACTGGCAATCCTCCGGTACCTCCAATACAACTTTGGGTTTCATTAAAGGCATGCTGCTTATCAATACCTCTGAAGATCACCTTAAACAATCATTTCAGTCTGCATGGATCTTTGGTATTGTGTATTTGTTGCTGTTTTTGGTCAGTGTCGGAGCCAATGCACTACCCGAAGAACATCTACTGCATGCTCCAATGACCCTCTTACCGGTCTATGTTCTGATGATTATCGCCTTTGCTGGGTTCATGCGGGGCTATGTCGTCCTGGCAAAATTATTTGAGATTCAGCTATTGAAAACAGGCAGTTACCTCTACGTGTTTTTTGTGGCGCTCGCTTTGTTGGCCGATATGTTGGAAATATCTTTTTCAAGCCTTGAAGAATCCTCTGGTTTATTCTCCTTTTTCACCCTGATGCTGATCGGTACGGCTTCTGTCATCTTCGGCATGGGGTTACTCCGACTACAAGATGGCATGGGGCGTCTGGCCAAGGTGTCGGGAAGGCTGGAAATTGCATTCGGTCTCTCCTACTTAAGTATCATTCTTTCCTTTGTGGGATTGGTTTTACTCGGCCCGGTGCTTGTGCTAGAGATCGTGTTGTTAGCCAAAGCTGATCAGCAGGTGAGGAAGGGGCAGTTGTAGTCTTTTTTAATGGCGTCATCCCATGTTCAAATTCGTCTTTCCGGCGAACATAAAGGCGCTTTCTTTTAGGTTCTACATCTAATATTGATCTGCCGGAATCTCATAGATTTTAGTAGTTGCTCCATTTATGAGATTCCGGTGCATCAACCTTGCAGTGCTTTTCAGATCAGATTCGTTACTATGATGACCGGAATGACGGATAAAAATCAATGTTCCAACTCTACCCTCGACTCGGAATACAGATCATAAGCAGCCAGCACTTCTTCGGATTGCGGACTAACATACATATTCAGATCTGCTCTTTCGAAGAGGTATACCGGCCGAAAATCCTCTGTGTATTCATCCCAGATGACGAGCATGTACTGATAACCCAACTTATGGTCACGGCCATTTTCAAGCCAGGTCTCAAATAATGATTCGTCCAGTGAACGTTGGGAAGTTGAGGATTCAAACATGTATCAAATGACTAATTCGAGTACCGTCTTTTTTACAATTCGGCAATGTGTGCAAAAATCAATGGTTATATTGAATAACCAAATATTCAGCCCATGATCCAGCTCATTTTCTCCACCATTCTTTTACTCTCCGCCAACTTCGCCACATTAGATGCCCATCCAGATACTGATCAGGACACCAAAATCCTAAAGCGACTGGATGATGGACAGCCTCTGGTCGAGCCACCAGGAAACTAGTAAGGCCCTTTGTGAACTGCTAAAAAACCTTAAATTTTATCACTTATCCTGCTGCGTGGTATCTGCGTGATCTAGCTGTGATTCAAAGGCCAACATGCGGTTCATGTATTTGGCTACCTCCTGATCCATTTTCCACCGAACCATACCCCACTGGACCTCATTGAGATTAGCTTCAGCACTACTGATGGCTACGCCATTACCTTTCTCCTCGATCATTCGTCCATAGCGCGCACTTCGCTCGTATTTCTTGAAATTGAATTCTGAGAAAGTACATGTAATGGAGGAGCCATTATCCCGGAGATGAATTTTGTATCTGATCTTAGCGAAAGGTCGGTTTCCAACGGCAGCGCGTTGAAATACCCGGAAAGACATGTCTAAAGACGCTTCGTCCCCCTGCATTTTCATCTTGTTCTTCTTGGGCTGAATGGCCTCGGCAATAGACGCCAGAGATCCTGAATAGGTATTGAGCTTAATGGAAAATTCTCCATCAGGGTGATCCAGAATAGACTGTACGTGTGGGAAATGCTGTGCATAGGCAGCTGGTACGACCATAAGCAATACAAGCACCATGTACAGCCTCAAGGTAGGGGTGATTTGAGGTGACATCATTGGGTATTTTTGGGGTAACCTCAATTTCGGATAATTTGTTTTTAAAACAAAACAAATCCTTACAAGGGTTCTCTTAGCATGGCGAATGGAGTTGAAAAGGGCACACAGGACCCAAGTCTAGACGTAAAACATCTCTTTTATCATTCTTCGATAGGCCTTGCACACATTTCGAATAGCTCACAAAATGCTATTCACTCTGACATTCGGGCATTTTTAAATATTTCCAGCTGGTCGAAAAAAGTCTTAAGCTTCTCCGAAAAGAGCTCTTTAGTCATGCAAAGCACTGCAATGTCCTCAGATTGATCATTTTGACTGAAAATTTGTTTGCTAGTCGCCTTTATCTCAGCTATGAGTACATTAGGAAGCGATATCATTGGATCAACCATGAAGTTCAAGTAGAATAAAATTTTACGATTGTAGATATACTCAACAGTCCATTGTTCATCGATCCACCATTCTGACCGGTTAACGATCGAAGTAACTTACCACTTCTTAAGCGTAAGGCCTGATTCAATGTGATCCTTAAAACTCCTGTTTTTCATTAAACTCCATATAAGATTGTACTTCCATAAGCCCCATATCAGGTTTGTAAAATATTGCCTTATTGCTGTTTTTCAAGTGACTTACTACTGATTTCGAAAAGCATCAATTACTGGTTTGGTGAACAAAATCAGCGAAATGATGTAACTTCCCATCGCTTAATTTCTTGCTACGTACCCACCAACACAACACAGGTATGACAACCCTGAAACAACTCACCATTCTATTGGGCTTAATTCCTTTTACTTTCAATGCAATTGCTCAAAGTGGCTATGATGATTGCTCAGATGCGGTTAACAACCTCATTATCCAAGGGCAATCCTATAGTTGGGATACAGGTGCCGCAACGGGAGAAGACATCTCCGGAGGTGGATCCGGGTATTTCGAATGCGGTGAAGGAGATAACCCTGAAAACTCCGTTTATTTCTATTTTCAGACCAATTCCACAGGTGGAGACATTACCCTCAATATTACCAATGCTAATATTCCCGGCAGTTGTATCCTTGGTACTAATCCAACCGATGGCTTCACGGTTTCCGTCTTTGAGGATGCAACTCCCTGTGATAATAACGCCGACGCTGCTACCGATTGCCAAAGTTTTGATAATTGCGATGGCCAGCCCATCAATTGGTTCAATACTTATAATGGTTTAGCTGCTAACACCACCTACATAATTCAAATTGATGGTGGACTGGGCGCCACAGGAGGAACTGCCACAGGCAACCTTTCTGTGACAGGGAACATAACGCTACCGGTAACCTGGTCTGGCTTTGATCTGACCAATCTGAAAAATGAAGGTGTTCAAATCTCATGGCAAACTGCCACCGAAAGCAACAATGATTTTTTCACTGTGGAACGGTCTCTCGATGGTATTGAATGGGAACAACTTTTTTTCGTAGATGGTGCGAATAACAGTATCACTTCAAAAAACTATTCCATTATTGATCATTCACCAATCATGGGGTGGTCGTATTACCGCATCAAGCAGACAGATTTTGATGGCCAATTTGAATATACAGGTATCAAAAGCAACCTGATGGAAGAACAAATAGCATTGAACTTCTACCCCAACCCTACCAAAGACTATTTAACCATCACAGGCAAAACTTCAGAAATATCGGATGTTGCTATTTATAATTCCGTAGGTCAAAACATCATGAATAGCATCCCAGTTAGAAAACACGACAGCAAACAAGTGGAGCTCAACCTGATTGCTCTTCGTGTTGGTAATTACTACCTAAAAACAAAAGAATCAGGACATATCATTAGAAAAAGGTAATAAGACAGGCACCAACTCAGCATCCTATGTCTTTCCCTGCTTTGCGTTTTTCCAACGCCACTTGGATGAAGGTCCTTAGCTTTTCCACTTCGTTGGTTTTCCTGATACGTATGCACCCTTTGCCCATATTGAATCCTTGCAAGCTCTCTCCCGAAGCATCAACCTTCTTCGTGTCACCTACATAAAAGCTGACGTAATTGGCTTGTGCATTGAGATTAAATACAGTCCCTCTTTCATCCGCGAAACTGAGCATCTTGTATTCAATCCCAGGTTGCAGTTGGGGACCTTCTTCTTCCAATAGTTTCCAGACCTGGATCACTTTTTCCTTTCTCCAGTCCTCCTCTAATATATCGAGGTACTCTTGTGGGGTGTTGACTTGGTATTGCATGCTCCAATATAATTCTAATTAGCCATGAAACCGGGTTCAAATATCAATTCATATTTATAATCATGGATATGCAATTTACCGATGAATGAGATTCCCAACGCCGATTTTGGTTATGTGAAGAAAACTTGGAATTACTTCAGCTGGGAATGACGGTCAAAGACACCTCCCAAAAACACAATCAACCAATAAAAACATTTCGATAGAGACGACTTCAATAAATTCTAACTTCGCGGTGTGAAGGCACTTTTTACTACGATTGTTTGTATTGCATTTCTATTTCAGGGAAAGGCACAGGAAGGCTATTCTATCAACAGAGCAGCAGGCACGATCACCATTGATGGCGTACTGGATGATGCCGGCTGGACCAACGTTACAAAAGCCAGTAACTTCACCCAGTATTTTCCTTACGATTCCATACCGGCAGAAAGTGCAACGGAATTCATGATCACATACGATGATCAATTCCTGTATTTCGCGGCAAAAATGTACAATCTAAAGGAAGATAGGGATTATGTAGTCAGTTCACTACGACGAGATTACCGGGGCAACCTGGACGGAATAACTCTGGTCTTGGATCCTTTTCAGGACAATACCAACGCCTTTCAATTTGGCATTAATCCATACGGCGTTCAGCGGGAAGGTTTGATCTCGAACGGTGGTCAACGTGGAAATGATCTTTCGCTTTCCTGGGACAACAAATGGTATGCGGAGGCGCGACAAGAAAAAGGTTACTGGACCGCTGAAGCGGCCATCCCGTTCAAAACCCTGCGTTTCAAAGAAGGCCTGGACAAATGGAACATCAACGTCTATCGGATAGATACCCAAAATGGGGAGCGATCTACCTGGGCACCTATTCCCCGAAACTTCATACTCCTGTCATTGGCATTTATGAAGGAATTGCAATGGGATGAACCACTCAAAAAACCCGGCGCCAATGTTTCAATCATCCCTTATCTAGCAGGAGGTGGCACCCAGGATTTTGATGCCGATGACAACACAATCAATGGTAATAGCGCCATTGGTGGCGATGCTAAAGTTGCCCTCGGCCCTGGTCTGAATCTGGACCTCACCGTAAACCCAGATTTCTCCCAGGTAGAATTAGATGAACAGGTGACGAATCTGGACCGATTCGAATTGTTTTTCCCGGAAAGAAGACAGTTCTTCCTCGAAAATGCCGACCTCTTTCAGGACTTTGGTCACCCCTTCCTTGCCCGCCCCTTTTTCTCAAGAAGGATTGGCATTGCCAGGGATACGGCCACGGGTGTCAACCTGCAAAACAAGATCCACTATGGTGCAAGACTCAGTGGCAAACTAGACAACAATACCCGAATTGGTTTACTGAACATGCAGGCGGCCAAGGATGAGAGTATCGGATTACCAGCGCTGAATTACACCGTGGGTGTCGTACAACGAAAAATATTTGCCCGATCTAACATAGGCGCCATTTTCGTCAATAAAGAAAGCTTTCAAAACAATAGCGAACTGGATACGGCCAATCGCTACAATCGCGTCGTTGGTGTAGACTATAACATCTTGTCCGCAGATGGCAAATGGAATGGAAAGATGTTCTTCCATAAGTCATTCGATAATGACAAAGAGGATGACAGCTTTTCACAAACGTCGTGGATCAGCTATCAGTCGCGCAACTGGAATTTCTCCTGGGCTCATGTTTATGTGGGAGAAAACTACAATGCCGAAGCTGGATTTGTTCCTCGAACAGGGTTATTCCGAATCAATCCAGACCTGGGATACAGCATCTTTCCTTCTTCCGGGCTGTTCACCAGCCATCGATTTACGGCACAGACGGAATTCTTTTGGAATAAGGAGCGTGTAACGGATAGGTTATTTGGAATTGACTATGAGGCCAACTTACTCAATACCAGTCGCTTCCAGGCTGGCTTTTCTCGGACTTACACCTACCTACAAAACTCGTTCGATCCAACCAGAACCGATGGCCAAGAATTAGCTGAAGGCACCTTTTATACGTATGACGTGTTCTCCTTCAATTTCAGATCAGATGCCCGAAAACTATTTTCCTACACCCTTCAGGGCCAACTGGGCCAATACTTCAACGGTTCACGGTACAACCTTCGCACCACCATCAACTATCGTTTCCAGCCTTATGTGGCCATTCGGTTGAATATTGATTACAACCGCATCGAGCTACCTGATCCTTACAACGATGCAGACTTATTCCTCATCGGCCCACGATTCGATGTGACGCTGACCAAAAAGATCTTTTTCACCAATTTCATTCAGTACAACAGTCAACTGGATAATGTCAACATCAATGCCCGATTCCAATATCGATACGCCCCCGTATCGGATCTTTTTATTGTCTACACCGACAATTACAACACCGATCCGCTGAACGAAAATGGCTGGTCACCTGTTAATCGCGCATTGATCCTGAAACTTACTTATTGGTTCAACCCATAGTTTGCAGGAAAAAAATTAATATCGCGTATAATTTTAGCATATGAAAACGGCAGAAATACAAACTGGAAAAGGAACAATGAAGATTGAATTCTTCGAGAAAGATGCTCCAAACACAGTACAAAACTTTATTGACCTTGCTGAGAAAGGCTTTTATGATGGATTGACGTTTCACCGAGTGATCCCCGATTTCGTAATTCAGGGTGGTTGCCCTAGCGGAACAGGAACCGGAGGCCCTGGTTACTCAATCGATTGTGAGCTAGATGGTGACAACCAGTATCATGATCGTGGAGTACTTTCTATGGCACACGCAGGAAGAAACACGGGTGGATCCCAGTTCTTCATCTGCCACAGCAGACAAAATACAGCACACCTGGACCGAAATCACACCGTATTTGGTAAAGTAGTAGAAGGCCTTGATGTCATTGATCAAATCCGCCAGGGTGATACCATGAACAAAGTGGTTATCTCCGAAGGATAAAAATTCGAATATTATATTGAGCTTGTCTTGTTTCGGCAGACAAGCAATTAGCAGGATTAAGTCAAACGACTTAATCCTTTTTTATTTATTCAAGTCTCAGGCTTGAAAGCATCAGAAAGTTTCAGTTTCAAACGGAAACCAGAAACAGGGTATTATCATTTGCTTTTTGCAGACATTCTTCCAAATACCACTAAAATCCAGCTTTCATGTAAAGTCGAATCGGCTTTCTTCTATTAACTTACAGGTATTCAACCTTAGAAAATCTCTGGAATTAATTTGGTTTCATATTGGTTCAACAGAGGAATACGAGTTATAGATGTTAAGAAAAATACTGATCGGATTTGGGGTTGTGATCCTCGCATTTGGCATTTATGTTGTGTATTTGTCACTGACAACCAAAAGCCACAGTCCAGCGGAACAAGCCATTTTCAAGTCTGAAGCCCTGGATCTCACCGTTCGTTATTGCCGTCCTTATATGAAGGACAGGAAAGTGTTTGGTACCTCCTCTGAAGACGTCATTGTACCTTATGGCGAAAAGTGGCGTGCGGGAGCAAATGAAGCCACAGAGATCAAACTGAATAAAGACTTGATTGTTGGTGATCAACTATTGCCGTCTGGCACTTATTCTGTTTATTGTATTCCTGAAAAAGAATTTTGGACGGTTGTGTTCAATTCACGAACCAATTACTGGGGAGCAAGTTTTCTAGGAGATCCTTTCAAGGAGGAATATGACGTGTTGCGTGCACGGGCAGAAGTGTCAGACTTATCTGCGGATGTCGAACAATTCGGCATTGCACTTCAGCAAAGTGGAGAGAGAACCGTAGATATGACCTTTGCTTGGGAAAAGACACAGGCCTCTCTCACCTTCACCTACTAAGCATTGCTTGAGAGCAATCTTATAGCTGGAGGAATTACACAGCTGGAAATTAGAAGAGGACCATAAGTCCCCTTCTATTAAGAGTGTTTTTAGGCAGCGGTGTGATTCTTAAGGTAATTTTCACACTGCTCTTTCGAGCCCGTGTATAGAATATTACTCTTGTCTTTGATTACTACGAATGAATCCCAAGTTTTATCAAACTTGATCTTCATCTTTTCTTTGTTAGAATTAAAAATGTTAAACATAAAAGGCTAGTCAGGAATTTCATTGAGTGCAAGTTGTCTCAAAGGCACTTCACAATCCTGCCAAAACACTTCACATTCCTACCAAAATAACGTTAAAACGTATGATTTGATCGATAAATGAAACTTTTTAAGGCGCTTAACCCGGAGTTATTTAGTGAAATTTGACACCAAATGCACACCAGTTGCACCCTATTAGTTTACTAAAAGAAGGCAAAATTTCTTGTAGAGATCTCCATTTGTGCGCTGACATCCCTGTTGCATCATCTCAAAAACTTCCAATTCCCGGACTTTCGAATATGGCTTTCGAGAATCATAAACAGAAAGCGCCGCGCTGTTTTGGAAAATCTCTTGCAAGGGCATTTTCATGAAATCAAAAGCGGTGCCTGGCTTCGCTTCTACACCCACCAATACAATTTCATTTTGCTGACAATGAAACGTCTTGATTCCCGAAGGTTCCCAATATTCCAGAAATTGCGTCTTGCGCATGATCCCTTCAAATACCACATCACTAAAAAGTACCATCATTTGCTCCGCCTCGGCCTTTTGTTTTTCTTTCATTTCCTGCCAGTCTGGTGCTGTGATCCCATTGACGACCAAAAAGTCAACAAATTCTTTTTCCAGGGCCTGCAATTCTTCTGAGGTAAGTACGCGGTATTTGGGTGATTTCAAGGGAATATTTTTGGGATGCAAATATGGGATGAATTGGTAAGTAAGATGAGAAGGAAACAAAAAAAAGGCACTCCAATCGGAATGCCTCTGTTTTTATATTCTGCGTCTTGACAAACGCTATTTATCTAATATCTACATGGCTTAAGCAGCTTGCTTAATTTCTTCTGTAGGGACATTCTTTTCTTTCAACTTGATCACACCGATCTTGTCCAATAACAAAATCATGATATAAGTAGGGTCAATCTCATGCCAACGGATGCCGCCAAAGTTGGGTCTTGAACCGAATTTGTGGTGATTGTTGTGATAGCTCTCTCCCATCATCAGGAAATCCACTGGCAAGAAGTTTCTTGAAGTATCACCTACTTCATAGTTTCTGTACCCGTATTTGTGCGCAAACCAGTTGATAATTGCCCCGTGAATTGGACTAAGTGCAAACTGCGCAGGCAACAAAAACCACAACCATAATTGATCTGCAAACAAATAATATACACCTACATAAACAGCACCCCAAAATACTCTCGAAGGCCATGAACGAGCAAATTTGTCGAAAGGAGTCCATTCAGGAACGCCATCTGTAAAACGCTTGTCCACTTCAACTTTCTTGTTTGCGATAGCCGAATAAGTAGTTTTTGTCTTCCACATCATTTTCCAGATGCTCTCATCGTATTTAGGAGAATGAGGATCTTGTGGTGTATCGGCATACGCGTGGTGCATACGGTGCATGACCCCATAGCCATAAGCGCTCAGGTAATTAGATCCCTGAAAGATCCATGTTAAAACGAAAAAGACCTTCTCCATAAATGGACTCATCGTAAAAGCTCCATGAGAAGCATATCGATGTAGGAAAAAGGTCTGAAAGAATAAACTCAAATACCAGTGTGCGATAAAAAAGGTAAGAATAACTTCCATTCGGTCGGTTTACTTGTTTATAATATCAAACTCAAAGCCAACGCATCATGCGTTTATATGATCAGGACAATCGACTTTCTGAATTGTGACAGAAATTTGAAATTATTTTTTTCTTTTTTCAAGCAAATCCGATTTCAACTCGCTGATCAGGTCCGATAACTGCCCCAAATTACAGGCTTCCTGAAAGGGTTTGGGCAATTTGACGGACAGAGAAAGGTCCAGATTGATTTTGGGCATTTCCGCATTGAGCTTCAATTTAGCCCTACTAAATATTTGTCGACAATTGTCCTTGCTCTTCCCAACGATATCCTGCAGGTCATCATATTCAAGGTTGAACAATTCTCGCAAGACATAGATAGCTTTCTCTGCTGGCTCGAGCTTTCTAGCCATTACTCGCCAGGCTGCAGCGAGTTGCCCTTCTTTCTCATGACTCAACAGTTCTTGTTCATCAATGACCCCTTCCGCTTCCATTTCCAGATCTTCCAATCCGTTTTCAGTCAACCGTTTGCCTGAACCCTGAAGGAAATTCAGGCAGTTGTTGGTCAACATCCTTACTAGAAAAGCTTTGGTATTTCTGATCTTGGATGTATCGATAGTGAGCCATTTGAGGAATGTATCATGCACTAAATCCTCCGCATCCGCTATAGAACCTAGCATGCGATAGGCAATAGCATATAGAGTCGGCTGATATTGCGCTATGATCTGTGCTTCGCTCACGTGACAAATATACTTCCTGATTAAACGTTTTCAAATATAACCTGCCTGACACACCTTTGGTTTTGTCTGAAATAGACGACATTTAAGCCAGATTAACCATGTGCTATCATCATGATCAAATCTCTTGACATCAATGCCGATGTAGGTGAGAGTTATGGAAACTTCAAAATTGGACAGGACGAGGTATTGATGCCCTACCTGACCAGTTGCAACATCGCCTGCGGATTCCATGGCGGCGATCCGGTGACCATCCATAAAACTATCTTCATGGCACTCGAAAACGACGTAGCGATTGGAGCACACCCCTCCTATCCAGACCTCCAGGGTTTTGGTAGACGAAGAATGTTCCTACCAAGAGAAGAACTGAAACATTTGATCGAATATCAGGTCTATGCCTTGAAAGGGATGGTTGAAGCACAAGGAGGAAAACTACATCATGTAAAACCTCACGGAGCCCTTAACAATCACATGATGGATGATCTTACTTTGCTGGAAGCTGTGCTCGAAACTGTCCATGACATTGACCCAAAATTACCGGTATATGTACCTTTCCTTCCTGCTATAAGAAAAGAAGGTGCCAATATCCGATTCGAATTGTTTGCGGACCGCTCCTATGAGGAAGACCTCAGACTTACGCCACGCAACATCGACGGCAGTCTACTAAAGACTAAAGAGGATTTTGAACCACATCTCCGATCACTTATGGAGGCAATGGCCATTACACGCGGTGGTCAACAATTGCCTGTAGAAATAGACACGATATGCATTCACGGAGATAATCCCGGCGCGCTTGAGATCGCCCAATACTTGCATGAATTGACCAATGAGATGGGTATCAATCTCAAAAGTGTTCGATGAACATTTCGCAGCTAAATGAAAAAGTCGCAATTGCGGAATTCTATCCTGAAATCAGTGAAGTTACACTCAGGAAAGTTCAGCTGTTGAAGTCTACTTTGACGAATCATGCTTTTCAAGGATTAGAGGAGGTATGGAGCAGTTATCACAGTGTAGCCATTTCCTATGACCCTAAACGGATTTCGTTTCGTGAAGTCAGACAAAATATCCTTGATCTTCCAATAGCGAGACCTGAACAAACCTTGTATGATGAGGCCTCCATCATCAAAATTCCCATAACCTATCATCACGACACACATGACATGCAGGCACTTTCCACATCGCTTGGGTTATCCACTCAGGAAATCGCAACCATGCATAAGGCCCCTAACTACCAGGTAGCAATGCTCGGTTTTCAACCAGGCTTCCCCTTTTTGATTGGACTTCCTAAAAAACTGCATCACCCACGGAAGAAAACGCCGAGTTTGAAAGTACCCAAAGGATCAGTGGCTATTGGAGGAGCACAAACTGGTATTTACCCCTCTGAAAGCCCCGGAGGATGGTATGTGATCGGAAACACCACACTCGATTTATTCACTAAACCTGATCAATTCTTATTGAAACCCGGGGATCAGGTAGCGTTTGTAACAGATGAGTGAGTTGTTATGCACAGTTAAGTCAGGGGGCTTATTCACCACCATTCAGGACTTAGGCAGGCCTGGTTTCCGCCAGTTTGGCGTACCCGTATCAGGCGCACTTGATCAGGAAAGCGCCGCATTGGCCAATACGTTGGTTGGAAATCCGATAGAATATCCACTACTAGAAATCACACAAACCGGGCCCTATCTGGAATTTGAAAAGTATGGAGCGTTAGCCATCGCTGGGGCTAACCTTAGCCCCAGACTCAATGGAATCGACATACCTAATCATGAGACCGTCTTCTTTGCCAAAGGTGATGTACTCTCTTTCGGTCAGCCCAAAACGGGAATCCGGGCTTACCTTGCGTTTTCCGGTGAATTACAGGTAGAAAGGCTGTTTGGAAGTGTTTCTACTCATACTGGTAATCAGTGGGGAGGCCTGAATGGACAAACGCTCCAAAAGGGAGATCAATTACGAATTGTGCCGCCTTCACAACATATTCAACACCAAAAAATCAGACATCAGATCCGTACAACCAATACCATCAGAGTAACAAAATCCATGGAATTTGAGGCATTGGAAAATTCAGATCAGGAACGGTTGTTTTCACAGGACTGGATCGTGGCTTCGGAAAGTAATCGCATGGGTATTCGTCTCTCGGGAGCATCACTCATAAGTAAGCTACCGGAGATGATCTCCAGTCCGACAGACACGGGAATTATCCAGCTTCCTCCAAGTGGATTACCGATTGTTTTGATGAATGACAGTGCAGCTATAGGTGGTTATCCGAGGATCTGTGCGGTTTTACGCGAAGACTTGCCTATCATCTCACAAAAGCCCCCCGGAGCTACGATCCGGTTGAAATTGATTACTTAATATTCTTCAAGTGGTGGAATCTTAAGAATATCCTCCAAAAAATACTCCGTGATGTTCCTGACAGATTGCAAGTCTTTGCTTTGGAGGTCAGATGCCAGGACATGATTATCAACATCAGAAAACGGACTTTCAAGCTTGAAATCTTCAGGGGTTTGTGTCATTTGCTGAAAGGCCATCATGGCCTGTACTGAGACCACATCGTCTTTTTCATCCTCGTTTTTATAGTAGTAGCCCAACAGGTACGGCGTTTTAATTTTCTCGAAAGTCTCTGGTTTCATGGTCTGGTCCAGCAAAGCCTGCAATGCCAGTAATCCCTGTGTATGGTAACGGAGGTTCCAATATCGCTCAATCGGCGTACCTACTCCTTCTTCAATCACTCGGTAATCCCCAATGACTTTCCCCAATATTTGCTCTCCCCACGGTCCTGTGATCAAAGCAGCAGTAGGATCAGCAATTTCAATGTTAGGAGAAAAAAGAATTTGCGCATCTACCAGATCGGGGTTATACGCTGATAAATAAATGGACAAGGTACCTCCTGTAGAACAAGACATGAGGATCACTTTCTTACCTAATAACTGACCGACAGCCAGGGCCTCCTTTGCACTTTCCACCAAAGAGGAAGGTGTAAGGTCTTTGAATGCGTCTATATCCTCCAGCCCATGTTGCGATAGTCTCGGCAAATAGATATTGAACCCAAATTTCTGGGCCATTTCGATATGTACTGGATTGGATTCCATGGGACTCGCGGAAAAACCATGTAAATAGACAATCGCATAATCCGTTTGTCGAGCGGAATCAGCCCAAACAATGCGAGACTGATTGTCCGGTTTGATGCCAGCAACCAGCCTTTCGGTGGATTCAATATACGCGTCCAATTCTTCCAGTGGGATATCAACCAACTCAACTCGGGGATCGATTTCTGGGAAAGAAACGCTGGGGCCCATAAAGTAGACGCCTGACAACAGGCCAAAGACCACAACAATACCCAGCAAAAGTTTTTTCATAGCTCGGAGGAAATTCCCGTGAAAATAGGCAAATAAGCGTGTACCTTATAAGATGAACAGGTGTTTTTTATGAGATTGTCAGAATATTTCCTTCTCTTGCTACCTGAAACTCGGCGAGGTTTTTAATGGCAGGACCAGACACCACTGCTCCTGTATAATCAAATTGTGACGTGTGACAGGTGCAAGTAAACACCCCTCTCCCGAATACCCAATCTCTGGCACATTGCTCATGGGTACAAACGCTGGTAAATGCCCGTATCTCCCCTTCCCAGTTAACAATCAGCACATTTTCATCCGGGTGCAAGACCCAGTTTTGGCTCAGTATCTCATCGAATGGACTAACAGACATGTCCAATATCAAAGGCTGTGACAAGTCTGGCTGAATATCCTCTTCACCACAACTTTCGAGAGATATCCCGAGGGCAGTAAGCGCCGTAGCGGCTCCGGCTTGTTTGATAAAAGTCTTTCGGTTCATCATCAATTATGTGCCTATACAGCAAATCAGAAAATTTAGTTCGCTTAAGAAGTCGCCATCATTCCTCAAGAAGTTCCTCAAACTCTTCCTGATCCACCACCCGGATGGCGCAATTCACATGATAGAAACTACCTCTTTCCAGGTCCATCAATCCCTCTTGATTATTCAGGGCATTGATGTTGCAATTCATAGGTTCAATTGCAATGCTCTTCCGCTCGGATGGTGTGAATACCTGAAGAAACAAACATTCTTTGGATGCTTCCATGGCCACTCCTACCTTTTCCTCAGGGCAATAGAGGATCGAATTGTCCTGCATGATGAGCTTAAAACAGTCGTCAAATTCCACATCTCCGATATCATTAGGTTCCTCATAGTCCATAAAATCCTTCACCTCACCTGTAGGTAGGTTTTCACCATTGAGTACCACCTGGCTCACGAATGGTAATTTCATTTTTAAAGAACTAAGCGGCTTTTGATTAATCGTCAGATAAGGATGCCAACCAAAGCCAATCGGCATGTGTCCGTTGCCACGGTTTTCCATATCAAACTTCACATCAAGTCGATCCTCAGCATAGGTGTAAGTGATGACCAAACCAAAAGCAAAGGGATAGTAGTTTCGGTCACCAGAATAATAGTAGGCAACTTTCGCGGTTCCTCCATCATCATTTGCTTCCATTTCCAACACCTTGAAGGCCTCTTTACCAACAAAACCGTGTATTGAATTTCCCTGGAATTTCTCTTCTACTGGAAAGGTGTATTCCCTTCCTTCGTAACGATAAGTTCCGTTTTCCAAACGGTTGGGATAGGGAAATAAAACAGCACTCTTGAAAGCAGGGTCCGATTCCACCTGATCGTAAGTTTCATGTCCATCAATGGTTTCCAGCCAGGAATCACCCACCTGAAACAGCAACTTGTTAAGCATTGCACCATTTTCTGGCAAAACCTCCATCACAATCGTATCTCCTTTCTTGAGATGAATGGCTTTGATGTTATCTATTTCAGTTTCTTCGATCGTGTAGGCCATGACGCCAAATGTGGTGGTTTGGGTGAAGATATAAAATCAGAATGATTTAGCGTAGAAACTCTTCTGAAGTATGTAAATAAACTGATGATTGCATAACCAAATTGTGAAACTCGAATAGCATTCTGATTTGACGTGTGGGCTTATGAGATAAATCCCCTGGTCCTCGACCACCCCCTACGCGGGTCGTCCTTTGAAAAGGGGGACTTTTGCATCTTCATAGAATGACTCTGATGAAGTAGGAAAAATTCTCAGCTAATCAGAGTCACTGAATAATACTCTGATTTAATTGAGGTTGGAAAATTCCCAACCCCATAGCAGGCACATAAAGAGCAGAATTCCCTTAATTTCACCGCATGCCTGAATGGACCTTCTTTTATCTGGTACGCATTGAATTTCTAGGTTTCCGCTACCATGGCTGGCAAAAGCAGGAAGGCCTGAAGACAATTCACCAAATGGTGGACAAAACACTGAAATTCGTGCTAGGAACTACACCTTTTAGAAGTCTGGGATGCGGCAGAACTGATGCAAAAGTCTCAGCGGAGGATTACGCCTTTGAGCTTTTTACCACACAGTCTCTGATACCCGAGCAACTGGTCCATCGGCTAAATGCCAATCTACCTGCAGACATACGTGCACGTTCTGCAAAAGAAGTGGACGCCCAATTCAACATCATTCAGAGTGCAAAGACCAAAACGTATCATTATCACTTCTGTTTCGGTGAGAAGCCACATCCATTTTCGGCACCACTGGTACAACACTTCGGCAAGAAACTCGACATAGATTCCATGATCCTTGCCGCGAAGCAATTGGAAGGAGAACATGATTTTACCACCTTTACCAGCAAACCAGGTGAAGAAACACAACTCAAACGCTTGTTGAAAAAGGCAATCATTGTAGAAAATGAAACAGGTGACCCTTATATGCCTGTGGCCAATCATTACATTTTCCAGGCCACTGCACCGGGGTTTCTACGTTACCAGGTTCGACTGATGATGGGTGCTTTGATTGAAATTGGCCGGGGACTACTCACCATTGAGGAACTTAAAGCTTTGTTATCCGGTGAAAAAACAGGACAAATCAAAACAGTAGCTCCAGGATCGGGTTTGAGGTTGCATCGGGTGGGGTTTGGAGAGTAATTCTGAGCTTGCTTCGATAAATCCCCCGCCCTTTGAAGAGGAGGATTTCTGTCAGTCCTTACCTCCTCACCACCACCTTAAACTGCTGTCTTACTTTTCTTTGAGATAGATCTACGAGATACATACCAGGTTGTAAACCGGCCATTTCCAGGGTCAGCTCCGCTCCTTCCATGCAATGCTGGGCGACTGCTCTTCCCATGGGGTCGTAGACACGAACATAGGTCCCCTCAGGAGCCCGAACCTGGCAATTACCCTGAGTAACGGATGGGAATACACTAACTGATTTTTTTGAGAAAAAAGGCAGCATTAAGACTTTAGAATATTCGGTATGCCCATCAAAATCAATGATCTTCAATCGATAGTATAAGTGGTTGGAGCTTTCAATCCTGAAATTGTAATCAAGTACATCCTCCGAATTGATCGCCATTTTTTCACCCACTTTCTCAAAGATCAGACCATCAACGGAAGCTTCAATTTCAATCAGGCTCACGTTGTGAGCATTTTGCGTTCGCCAGGTGAGCCAGTGATTTCCGAGGATCGTAGTTACATCGAAGGACAGCAGATCCAACGGCAATACGGTACTGGCATAATCAATGATGGCGTCTCTTACCAAATTATAATTGGATTCAATTTCCCGCAATTCACCTCTTTGTTCCACATGCATAAACCGGTCTGTGGTGTTATCCGCTATCTGGTTTGAGCTACATATATTTCCCTGATGTGCGTTAAGAAAGCGACCAAATGTGTTCGTATACCCGGTCAATTTAGTTGTGTATGGATCAGAATGTACTCCTACGGCATTGAAGCTCGAATTATTGTCAATGTAATCGACAAAATAAACAACTCGGTCCGAATGAGCCGGTGTTTGATCTGTGCCATTGGACACAATCACATCCGGATCACCACCCACATGGGCAAAACCGTGTAGCTGGACAAAGTGGCTAAAAATATTATTGTCAGCGATCTCCTCAGAGGCATAATGAAAAGGCATTTCTGACGAATGAGCTGCATCCGATTCTCGAAAGTCGGTACTTCCGGAGCATACTGAAGTTGAACCGTGACATCCACTCGCGATGGATGAAGAACATCGGTAATTGCCAGCTATCTGAATGCCTGCAAGATCCAGTTCTTGATACAAGTATCCCCCTTGTCTACCGGTGAAACTATCATTAACCGGATGCGGCACTGACAATTGCTCATTGGCATAGCTCGGACTGGCATTAAAAATATACGTACCCCAATGATGCGGATTATCCACCTCGCCATCATGTCTGAGTACATAATGTATCTTATTACTATTGGTCTGATCGGTAAAAGTGACCAACTCATACCCTACGTTAGCCGCATCAGTTCTCGCCTGGGTAAGGTCAGCCGCAAGCACACTTTGGACCATACTTCGAAAAGTGGCCTCCTCTGATTTCAGAGGTACATCTTCTATCGTAGTTGGTGGATCGTAGGTCTCTACGTCTGATTCATCAGGAATTCTTAAATCAATGGGGCCTGCGATGTAATGATAGATCGGCGCATTGCTTTGAAAACTAAGCGTCGTTAAGGCAGCGGCAGAAAAATCCACATCTAGGTCGTCAACCGCCAGTCCAAAATCAAGCTTCGAGCTATTTTCCTTGTACCATCGGAAAAGCAAGTATTCCCCATCAGCCAACGTCACATTGAATGAAAAAGTAATTTGCACGCGGTTCTCACTGTCGTTGCCAACCAGGGGTAGTCCTGTTACTCCGTCCATGTTCAATCCAGTGGTATCAAATCTGGGAGATGTAAAAAAGAGCTCAGGCACATAAGTATATCCGCTCGTACGCTCAGGTATGGCGATTGTAGGATCTGAATTGGCTACCAGATAAGAAAAACCTAGCACTTGTGGACGTTGGCCGTTACTGATGCGCCATTGTTCACCAGTATAACTGACGGTTACAGAATTGATTGTCTGACCACTATTGTTCTGATATTTTACGCCAAAAGTGATGTCACCCGAAGCGTCACGAGGAATTACGCCTAGAGCTAAGTCAGGAATCAATCTATCCCCGTAACTGTACAATCCTCTCTCCGAAGAACCTCCAGTATGTCGGTTACCACCATATCGAATATTAAGGGTCTCACTTTCTTCATTTTCTGCGAACCAGTTTGGAAGTGTAGAATCATCTATCCATTCTTCCTCTTGAAGGGATCCATCCTGAGGTAAAGCATTGAAATCCTCGGAATATGTTGTAGCGAGATTCGTAATAGACACTTGTCCATGGGACAAATGCGTCATCAGACCAGTGAACCATAGTACTGGCAAAATTTTGGCGTAGCGGCGAAACATGTAGGCGATGTGTGTTGATTGTTAGCCTTTACGTACATCGCCCTGCTTCGTTTGTTAATGATAACCTAAACAAGCACATAGGCAGGAATGTGAAGTGTTTTGACGGTCTTAGAGCACTCCTGTAAGACCTAAAACAATCCCAATCACGATACTTACAATCATGATCGCTAGGAAAAACCCAATAAGTACTCCTATGAAGAGTAATAGCTTCACCAGGCTCTTGCCAAAAGATAGTTGGTACCATTTGCCGTAAGCATAAGTATAATAACCCATCACGAAAACCATACTGATCATGTACAAACTCGGATCAATCAGCAGACTAAGCAGAAAAAAGACCAACGTGAATAGAAACGTCACTCCCTGCATGTAGGCATTGGCCACTAAATGTTCACCAAAATTGTATGGCTTTCGGTAGACTATGAAGCTCATGAGCCCGTAGATCGGCAGCAACAAAAAGGAAAAGAAATTGAAGTACCGCAAGATAGTTCGTTGAATTTCCTCGGCATTTTCAAGCTGTTGTTCAACAGCATCTACGTTCATCTGCTCATCAGGTTCAATGGCCTGATCGATGACTTCAAATTGACTTTCATTGATGCCCTGTGAAATGGCAATGTAATCCTCTGTGAACTGCTGAAAAGCAAATAATGCCAATGCTGCACCGATAGTGAAAAATGCAAATGGTGGAAAATACCGTTTTCGCACACCATTCATATAATCAGTCAACACAAGTTGAGGACTCACAAACATGGCTTTCAGTGTTCGCAAATAGGTGTTATCCAAGCCTATGACATTCCGAAACATATCGGTAAGCATGGCCTTGAACGTGATGCGCTTAGTCACTACTTTAGCTCCACATTCGTGACAAAAATGTGCTCCTTCAGTCAGCGGTGTTCCGCAATTTTTACAATTCATTTCAATTCCAGTCAAAATCCCAAACAGGTTCTTCTCCCAGGAGATGTTCTACAAAGTAATTCCATCGGGATTTAAGAAAATAATACCTCACTTTTCCACGATAGCCGTGCTTTTGACTTGGAAAGATCAACATATCAAAACGTTTATCTGCCTGCACCAGGGCCTCGGCCAATTTGAAGGATGCTGAAGGGTTCACATTGTCATCAATCCCTCCATGAGTAATCAATAACTTACCCTTTAGGTTTTCGGCCATCGTAACATTAGACTGCAAATGATAGGCTGAATCCACTGGCCAACCCATGTACATTTCAGGCCACCAGGCTTTTTCCATGCGATGATCGTGATCTGCTGAACTGGATACGGCTACATGATAGGTTTCGGGGAATGCCAATAAGGCGTGCGCAGCATCATACCCACCTGCGGAGTGGCCATAAATCCCGACATGTTCGGTATCGACCCAAGAAAAACGCTCCCCCAATTGACGAATGGCATGCGCATGATCCGTAAGTCCGCCGCCAAGATTTTTGTAACTGAAATCATGAAATGCCTTGGAACGGCCAGCCGAACCTCGCCCATCAACACGCATGACGATAAAGCCTAATTCTGCTAAGGCTTGATTCCCGAATGCATTAGGAAAATTACTAGGAAACATGTTGGTATGTGGACCGGTGTAGCTATTGTCAATGATGGGGTACTTTTTGTTCGGATCAAAATCTGTAGGTTTCCACAACGCTCCATAGATCTTCGTCTCTCCATCTCCTGCAATCGCCTCGAATACTTCTGGCGCCTGCCATTCCGGAATGGCTTTGACGTCCGCCTGAGACAATTCCAACACTTCTTTCCCAGTATTGGCATCACGCAACACCGTTCGGGTTGGAATCGAAACGGTAGACACATTATCCAGTATATACCTTGAGTCAGGCGAAATAGCCACCTGATGATGTAACTCACCTGATGTCAACGCCTTGAATCCTTTTCCATTGAAATTCACCTGATACAGGTGATAGGTATAGGGATTAATCTCTTTATCCTTGCCCGAAGCTCGGAAATAGATCACCTCATTCGCTTCATCTATTTTTTCGATATTTTGGACATAATAGTCGCCTTTCGTCATAGCCCTCACTTCACCCGTTCGAAGGTTGAGTCTATAGAGTTGTCGCCAGCCGGTTTTCTCTGATAAAAAGAAAACCATCTCCTGATCCTTTACCAGCCAGTATCGGAAGTTATCAATATTCGTTTTGCTGGTTTCGCGGTAAAGTAAGTCTCTCTGACCAGATTCCAGATTAAAGCGGTAAATGGAGTACTCCTGATAACCACGGGTATGATTAAAAATCAAGACCTCATTGGGATTGTTGGTCCAACTTACCCTCATGCTGTTAATGTGCGTTGGCCTCGGCAATCCAGTAGCAACACGTTTTCCGGTAGCTACATGAAAGAAAGTAGGCTCCTGGTAGATCATAGTAGAATCTCCGGGTGATCCCCGGTAATAAGAAAGCAACCTCGGACGGAACAAGGAATCTACGCTCCAATCTAGCAGGTACATCTTCTGAGCCACACTAAAGTCTAGCAACTCTGCATGGATCCATTGTTCACCCGGGGACCAATCCACATAGAAGTTTTCGGGGCGGTCTGAGTTTTCACCTTCTATGATATCTGCCCAGCCGTACCAGGTGGCATATTCATAGCCCTTTTTCCCGTCTTTGCTTAATTGAATCTCCTGGCCGGTCGAATCCTTGACAAACAAGTTGTAGTCTCTACGGAAAGCGGTCCAGGTTCCTTTAGGTGAACGGACCTCTCCTTCTATATCAGTTCGCTCCTCTTCCTTTGGTAGCACTTCAAGACCATAGTTCCCCTCCTTGAATTGATAGGCGACACCATCTACTTCTATCTTTAGGGAATCCGTACCAATGCGATCTACTGCATATATGGGTAGCTGACTGGACTTCAGCGTATCACCCGTTACTTTCGTCAATGCTTCTGCCAATTGCACATGGTCAAACAAAGGTCGTTTTTGGAGTTTATCCCAGGTTACCTGCCAGAATTGTTTACCCTCAGCAGATTGTGTGGTGTACCAAAAACCCGTGGAATCCGAATACCAATTGGGGTCAATCCACAAATTGTAGACCTTCTTATTGACCAAATTTTCCCACATATACGAAACGGCACGGTCATAGCGCTCGGACAAGTCATTGTTCTGACTCAATGACAACATGGGAAGGCATAGTACAAATGCTAGAATCGTGATTTTAATTGCTTTCATCGGCGGCTCGGTGATCGAAGTAGCTATTCCAATTCTTAAGTATGGAATAGCCGCTTCCCAGACTAAGTGCTAAAGCTAATTCATAATCACTTATATGCAAGCCCGTCTACTCGTCTCTCAAATGCTTTATTGGATTGGCAAGTGCTGCTTTTACTGTATTCAATCCGATCGTCATTGCAGCCGTTGCAACCACTAGCACCAACGCCAACATCACAAAACCTGGTTCCGGTGCTAATTGATAAGAAAATTGCACCAGCCATTCATTGATAAAATACAATGCCACCGGCAATCCCAGTACTAATCCAAAGAGGATCAAAAAGATGAATTTTCCTGAAACGAGTGTGGTCACTTGAATGACTGAAGAACCGAGCACTTTCCGAATGCTGATCTCCTTGCTTCGCTCTTCCGTAGCAAATAATACGACGCCATAGAGCCCAAGGCAGGACACAACAATACTGAGAAAAGTAAAGATGGTAAACAAGGTCAGGAAACGACGATCATTCTGATAGAGGTTGGCATAGTTCTCATCCACAAAATGATAATCAAATAGTTCGTTGCTGGAGAATTCATCCCATACCGCCTCCAGCTCGCCCATCGTCTCTGGCAGCTGATTTCCGGCAAGCCGAAGGATGATATTGTCAGGGCTTTCACGAAATCCAGGCGTACCGTAAACAAATACGATCGGTTCTACCTGATTCTTCAATGACTTGTAGTGATAGTCCTTTGCAACTCCGATCACACTTCTCGGATGGTTCATCAGTGTAATTTGATCACCAATGACGGACTGTTTTTCCAATAATCGAGCCGCAGCTTCATTTAATATAACCGGTCCTGAAAGCGATGCATCTGTCGTTGCTGTGAAATTCTGACCTTCCAATAGAGGAATTCCCAGCGTCTCAAAGAACAGCTCATCGACGGCAATGAGGTAGACAAAATGATGTTCATCTTCCGACGTTCCCCAATACATTTCGGCCCCATTATTCATATCACTGGGCAAGGATTCACCTGAAGCCGTCACCTGAACTACTCCTGGTTTTTCTTTCATGACTTGCTTGATGACATCTATCTTTTCTTGCAGTGCTTTGTCCTCGACCTTTACACTCACCAGCATGTCCTTGTTAAATCCCAGGTCTTTTTCGGACATGAACCGGACCTGACGGAAGATCAATACAGAGCTTACAACTAAAAATACCGTGATTGCAAACTGAAAGGTGACCAGGCTTTTTTGCAATAGTCTTCTGCTTCTTGCCGTGCCCTGCTTATCCACTAATCCCTTGGTTCGGATCGTCCCAGCCAACCAGGCTGGATAAATACCAGACAATAACATGACACCTAAGATCACCAAACTAATTTGAGCAATGGCGCTCCAATTGATCAAAATGGATAAAGGCATTTCTTTACCGATCAAATCGCTGAAAACCGGCCACAGCGACCAGGTAAGCCCTATGGCTAACAAGAAACTGAAAAAGACAGTCAATGTTGATTCAGTGAAGAATTGACTGACGATCTGACCTCCTCTCGCTCCCATAACTCGTCGAATTCCAACTTCCTTTCGTCGACGAGACATACGCGCACTCACCAAATTGAGGTAATTGATGCTGGCGATCAACAAGATGAATACACCAACAACACTCAGGATCATGACTTGTCGAATGCTGCCATCTGTCAGGGAAGCATGAACACCTTCTGAATACAAATGCACTTCTGAAAGCGGTTGAAACTCAAAGGACATCTGCTCAGCCATTTTCTCACCGAGCTCACGTTCCACAATCATAGGGACTGCCGCTTCAATTCGTTTCAGGGTGCTTTTATCCGGAATATGAACATATACATGCAACCAGGACAACCACCATTGTTCTTTAAAGCGACTGTAAAGTTCATCGACGCTACTCATGGAAGCGAGCAGTTGAAAAGGCAGATCACTACTAGCCGGTAGGTCTTCGATGACTCCATCGATACGCATTTGCATGTCTACATTGCCATCATAGATTTTGATCGGCAAAGACTGGCCTACCGGATTCACACCTTTCCCAAAATACTTCTCTGCAATACCTTGAGTAAGTACAACCGTGTTTTTCTGTTGCAGGGCTGCTTTCGGATTACCATATATAAATGGGAGGTCGAAGAGTTGCAAAACAGAAGCATCGCTCCAGTAGAAATCTGCTTCATAGAAACGTTGGTCATCCAACTTCACAAAAACAGGATCCTGACCAAAGGTTGAAAACTCCATCGCACCTTCAAAGTCTTGAAGAAAAGCCTGAGATACAGGACTTGGCTGTGGCCGTTCTCGTTTTCCATCCGTGAGACTCTTCCTAAGCAGCCGATAGATCTCATCCTGCTTAGGATGGAAATCATCATAACTGTATTCGTACCGAATAAACGCATAGATAAAAAGGAAGGAAATCATACTCAGGGTTAGCCCAAGTACGTTGATGGCGGTAAAAAATCGGTTTTGTAAAAGTGACCGAACGCCGATTTTGAGGTTGTTGTTGACCATGGTGTTATCAATTAAGTGAACCAGTAAGTTTTTGACCTTTTTTAATTGGTGAAGGCGAAGCGCCCGGAAGGCATTCCATAAGTAAACCCGTTTAAGTCTGGCCGGTGAGTAGGTTTCTTGTTTCCAGTAAAACCATTCGTGCAAATCTCCCAGCACTTCATCCGCAAATCGGTCCCGAAGAAAGAATTCCAGTACCGTATCGATCCATTTTGGGGGTTGCATCATGCGTCGTACCCTGGCATCAGTTTCCAAAGTCTGTCCCGAATGTCACGGGCACTTTCCAATGCCTCCTTGCCCTCAGTCGTCATTTTATACATCCGTTTACTTCGGCCTCCTCTAGATTTGCTCGAACCTCCAACATACGAGGTAACAAAACCTTTCTCTTCCAGTCGATACAAAGCCGTATGTACGGTACTGACCGTAACTTGTCTTCCTGTGTGCGTTTCGATCTCTTTGAGGATCGAAATGCCGTATGCCTCTCCTAGTTGAATGCCAACCATAAGCAGGACCATTTCTTCAAATTCTCCGAGGTGTGTTCCTTTCATCTGACCTATTAGATACGTAAATGCCAAACAAATATTATTATTATATTCGTAAATGCCAATCTAATGTTCACAAAACCACTGAAATTATTTCAATTTCACGATTTCAAGTCTTTGATTATCTTCGACACTTACTCTTACACTTTTTAGCTAAAACCTACTATGAAAGAATCCATTGGCATTCTAGTTGCCCGTATCGGATTTGGAGGAATGATGTTGACACATGGCTGGCCCAAGTTGGAACGAGTCATTTCATCGGGAAAACTCCAATTCGGTGACCCCATTGGGCTTGGGCCAGAGATCTCTTTGATCCTCACCATTTTCGCGGAATTTGTTTGTTCCATTTTGATCATCCTGGGTCTCAAAACCAAGCTGGCAGCCATCCCTCCTGCTTTTACCATGCTTGTAGCAGCCTTTGTGGTTCACCTGGATGATCCCTTTAGCAAGAAGGAATTTGCATTGCTTTACTTCTTCGGTTTTTTCATTCTGATATTCGTCGGAAGTGGACAGTATTCGATGGATAATTATCTAGGGAGAAGACGTTGAGTTAAGGTTGTAGTTGGTATTGAGCAGCTTCCCTTACGATTAACAATGTCCAATTGAATATTTTTCAATCCCTGCCTCGTCGGCAAGGCGGGCAGGGAATTACGCTCGATGTGGTTTAACACCACTGAAAGGACTGGTAACTATCATTCCAACCCCAATTTCTTATATAACACATTTCGAGAGATCATTCTCAAATCTCCCGGTTCCATTGGAAAGAGGTTGAGTGATTCAATACCAACACGCAACAAACGCAAAGTCGGGTGGCCTACTTTAGCTGTCATCTTACGCACCTGGCGATTCTTCCCTTCTGTAAGGCTGATCGACATCCAGGAAGTTTCTGGATGTTTTATTCTGTTTACGGGTGGTTCTCTCTCAGGAATTGTTGGACCGATGATTTCAACTTCTGCGGGTAGGGTATGATGTTTTTTACCATTCACATTGATGTCCACCCCTACTCTGAGTTGTTCTAATTCATCTTTCGTTGGCTTGCCCTCTACTTCCACCCAATAAGTGCGTTTATGCCCATGCTTCGGATCTAACAGGCGATGATTCAATGATTTATCGTTGGTGAGAATCAGTAACCCTTCGCTATCCAGGTCTAACCGACCAACTGGATAAACCCCTTTGGGCAACTTAAAAACCGATCCCAGACCCGAGTTTCCGTCTTCATCCGAAAACTGACTTAAGACCTTGTAGGGTTTGTAAATGAGGAAATAATGTAATTTGCGCGCCAATGGAAAAGAAGCTATTCGCCGAAGCGATCATGCAATATTACCGGCAATTGCAGGCCCCGACAAATCTTCCGGTTGATGTGGAGGTGATGAACCCTTATCTTAATGATGCAACCGTAGCCATTGCCGAGAAATTCTATCAAAAATATTATTCAGATAATCATCCCAGGGTCATGCTTTTCGGGATCAATCCCGGGCGGTTTGGAGCAGGTTTAACAGGCGTTCCATTTAACGATCCAGCTAGACTGGAGGAAGTCTGTGGCATCCCGAATGACTTTGACAAGAAACCTGAGCTTTCCTCCAGATTCATCAACGAAATGGTTATTGCTTACGGGGGGCCAGAGAAATTCTATGCGAAATATTTCATTTCAGGGGTTTCACCTCTAGGTTATTTACGAGAAGGCATCAACCTGAACTACTACGACATTAAAGGGTTTAAACCCATGTTTGAAGACTATGTGGTGGCGCAAATCAAAGAACAACTGAAATTTGGGATTGATCAATCCGTGGCCTACAGCATTGGTAAAGGGCAGAACATCAAGTACCTGAATTACATCAATGACAAGTATAGATTCTTCGAGAAAATGCTTCCACTCCCTCACCCACGCTGGGTCATGCAATATCGTCTGAAAAGGAAAGATGAGTTTATTCAAGAGTATCTGGATGTACTTTAATTTTCTACGATTACCTTTCCACCCGGACGCTAACCCGAGTCTTTCTCTGAAGGGAATGCATTCTTTAAAAAGGACTAAATCCCCCGCTCAAAAATCCCAAATAGTTCATTGCCCATACGTGGAGGAATGGAATTATAACAGTCTTCAAATACACGTTCGTCAAAATAAGGAGTGAGGTAAGATTTGTATTCCTCTTTTGATCCACCAAACGGTCTTCTGGACTCCATTGTGAGTGGATGTTTGAACCAAAGTCCAACCAATTTACCACTGGGATTTAGGAGCTGATGCATTTTTTCGGCGTAAGCGCGTCTATTATCTCCCGTGGGTTCTAAAGAGCAAAAGAAAGTTTGTTCCAGAACAAGATCGAATTGACCTACTAATTCAAAGAAATCCTTGTGCAGTAATTGCCTGGCCGGAAAATCAGGGACCCTTTGCTGAAACTGATCCAATGGAAGTTTTGAAATATCTAAAACATAAACATTTGTAAACCCTTGCTGATGCATGTACTCCGCTTCGTAGGCATTGCCCGCACCCGGGACCAGGATTTTAAGTTGTTTATCTTCCAGTTGATCGATATAGGTCTTTAAGGGTGTTGACGGACTACCAAGGTCCCAACCGGTATTTTGTTCAACATATCGCTTCGTCCAGTACGCTTCCTGATTTTCTGTTTCGGTCATGTGACCATAAACAGTAAACCAGGGCAATTCGTTTGCTTATTGGATCATCTTTCATGTGCTGGAACATCCCTGTTTTTTGTTTTGAGCGCTTGGAATCGACCCATATCCACTGGTTTATGCGTAATCTTCGTTGTGGCCGGATATTTTTCCATTAATGCTGCAGGTCGGATAGGTCTTGGAACAAACCCACCACCGCAATTGGGGCAAACATTCTCCAGAGAATTCTCCACACAATCTTTGCAAAACGTACATTCAAAAGTACAGATCATGGCCTCCGTACTATCCGGAGGGAGTGGCTTATTACAGTTTTCGCAGGTAGGTCGGAGTTCAAGCATAATTTAATCGGGATCTATGTTATTCATATTTCTGTATCTCATCTATACCGCTACAAACTCTTCATAAGCCTTCAATACCCCTTCAGCATCTTCAACCTGCGGATAATGACCAATATTCTCCAACAACCAAATATTCTCGGTAGAGACTAATTCTTTGTAATGATCCACCATGTGCCCACCGGAAATGGGATCTACCGGGCCATTGATGATCCCTATTTTGCCTTTGTATTGCTGTAGTGCCCCTACCCACCTTTCTCGGTTGTCTGCACGTTCTTGCATGTACCAAATGAGTTTATGAGCCAGGCGATGACCATTGTTATATGCAAGCAACTCCCAGTATTCGTGTAGTTCTTCCTTAGTGAGTTGGGTATTGGGTCCAAAAATCCGACTGAAGCTTTTATCCAACTTTTTCTCGTTCATCATCTTGCTGAGCAGAAACCCAATGGGACTCATCAGTAGTTTTTGGATCAGTAATGGCTTATGCACTTCCGGAAATATCCCCCCATTCAAAAGACAGACACTCAACGTCTTCCAATCCGCTCCATCCAGTTCACGGGCCATGATTTCTTGAGTAACCGTATCTCCGTAATCGTGAGCGAGTATATGAAATTTATTGATGCCCAATTTATCGATTAAATCCAGGTGAATATCGGCCTGAGCCCTAATGGAGTAGTCAAAATCAATAGGTTTCGCCGATCGGCCAAACCCGATCATGTCCGGTGCTATCAGATTGTATTGTTCGGATAATTGATCCCAGATCTTCCACCAGTCGAAGGAGCAAGAGGGAAATCCATGGATCAATACCAACCAGGGTTTGTCACTTTTAGATTGCTTGTAAATGATATCTTGGCCTTTCCATGAAAAGGTGGCGGCATCTTGGTACCAGGTTTCGGGGCTCATGTAGGAAAGATAAGGAGTACTGTTTAATTCAAAGGAGTTGCATGGTGTTAAAAACTCGAAGCTTTATGAATCCTGGATAGGGAAACGAAGACTAGTAAAGATTTCGAATTTAACGTGAAAGGGGACTCAAACGTTGGCAAGTGAATAGAACCGATGATCATGTCTAGCAGATCCCTTACGATCAATGAAAAAATAAACAGCGAAAGGAACAGCTATGCTCCCAAGCCTTGTCCGGCTAGGCAGGCGGGGGATGACACTCTAGAACATCAAACCGGGCTACCCCATCACCACAGATCAATCACCTGACCGTCCTGAAGTTTTTCAAATTCAAGACCTGTCGCTGCTAACATCTCTGGTCCCATATGACTCAATAGTAACCTGTTGGTTGATAACAACTCCTTTTTACTCAAAAGGGTTTGATAGCTCAAATGACCTGGAGATTCTTGGTCCAGGTTGTTGCACTCACAAATCATGATTTCAGATCTTTCGGCCAGTAATGGAAGATTATCACTCCATTCCGTGTCACCGGAAAAGCTAAGAATGTTCTCATTCCAGCGTAATCGCACTCCATGTGGATTGGAAGGCGGAGAATGCTTCATAGGAAAAGCACTGACCTCAATTCCTTGCAGGTATTCATTCCAATCTTCCTCATACTCCTTAAATGCAAACGGCAGTTCATCCAGTAAGGCACCGGTACCCGGGTACATCGCCTCTTGTAATAGGTAAACCTTTTCTTTCACTCCTTTAGGGCCAACAATGAGCAATGGTTTTTCTCTGGCCTGCTCCACTTTGGCCGAAATCACGAAAAAAGGCAACCCGCCGTAATGGTCACCGTGAAAATGCGTCAGCACGACCATGTCCAGGTCCTTGGCTTGCCTGTTTAGTTGTTTGTAGCGTACAAATGCTGTGGCACCACAATCCAATAGAATGCGTTGCCCCGCTGCCTCGATGAAAAAAGAAGTACAGTATTTCCCTCCCGAAGCAAACGCATCACCGGCACCTAAAACGGTCAGCTTTCCCATCAGATCAGGATAAGGCGTCTTCCAGTTCAGCTACTACCATCGCGGAATTGCCTACGAAAATTTCACCTTCTACCAGGAACACTGGTCGCTTCAGGAAAGTGTATTCTTCCGTGATCAAAGAACGATAGTCGTCTTCCGTTAATTCACTATCTGCCAAACCCATGGATTTATATTTCATGGCTCTTCTGGAAAAAAGCGACTCATAAGATCCAGAAAGCGCCTTCATTTCATCCACTTGTTCACCCGTGATGGGTTTTTCTTTGATGTCCTGGATCTCAAAACCTGCGAGCTTCTCTCCTAGCTGATTCATGATTTTTTTACAAGTGCTGCAACTGGACAAATAATAAAGTTTCTTCTGATTGGACATGCTTAATAATTTACTTCAAAGCTAGTGGCATCTGGTCAATTGTTATCCCAATTAAATGTAATTTAGGATACTACGGAATGGTTTTTTGTAGCCTTAACCCCCCCGCCCATGCTTCGTCCGGCAGGCGGGCTTTCAGGCACCGCCTTTTTGAAAGGGGGATTGGAATATTTCATAGTTAAGTTGAAAAATCCACTCCAATTCAATGCCCGAATTAAGAAACCAATTCATTCGGTTAAAAAGAAAACTCAACAGGTATTTGTCCGATCTGTTTTTCCTTTTCATCAGTATTCATGAAAATTGCGGCGAGATCCTAAAAAGCTACCATCATGACCATGTTCATCAATGAAGACATTGGCTCCGTTAATGCCCTGATCGATGAAAGTATCGACCCGAAATACCTTGTCATCCTATCGCATGGTGCAGGCGCAGGCATGCAACATGTTTTCATGGAAAGCCTGGCCAAAGGACTGGCCTCAAAAAATGCGCATGTGATGCGTTTCAACTTTCCCTATATGGATGCTGGAAAGAAATTACCAGGCTCTCCTAAAGTATCTCAACAATCCATTCTCGCTGCACTGGAAGACATCAATAAGAAATACTGGGACCTTCCAATATTCCTTGCCGGAAAGTCTTATGGTGGAAGAATGTCCTCCCATGTAGTGGCAGATGGTTCCGCTCCTCAAGTCAAAGGCCTGATTTATTATGGTTTCCCACTTCATGCACCTGGTAAGGACGGAACTAAGCGTGCAGATCATCTGCAGCAAGTCGACATCCCTCAGTTGTTCATTCAGGGTACCAACGATAAACTGGCCAACTTTGATCTGATCAAAAAAGTGGTGAAAGCACAGTCACAAGCAGAGCTCTACTCAATTGATCATGCCGACCACAGTTTCCGGGTAGCCAAAAAACTACAAAAGCCTGGCCATGACATCATGAAGGTATTGGTGAATAAGACCAATGATTGGGTCTTGTCTATGATTAAGTAGTACGATTAAAATCACTACGCCACTTTTGGTGAATTACTTCTCAAATGATGTCTCTGAAGAACGAGAGGTTGGGTTGAAATTATATTGCTAAATCTTTTTCGTCGAAGAGATTCGTAAATAGTCTTAAGGTTTAATCCGATATATTGGCGGGTCTTCAAATCCGCCAATCTAAGATTACTAAAAGCTTCCGCTGATGAAAAGACTTTTCGTAGGAATTCTCCTACTGCTGATTACTGTTGCATTAATAGCTCTTGTTGCCGGGATAAGTTTCCGGTCGGCACTTGGACCTGCGCATGAGCATTATCCGGAGCGGGCAGTATATGCACCCCATGCTTCAGTCGCCACCAGTCAACCATTGGCCAGTCAGGCTGGATTAGCGGTGTTGCAGCATGGAGGTAATGCCATTGATGCCGCTATTACGGCAGCCGCGGTTCTAAGCGTGGTAGAACCCCATATGAGTGGATTAGGCGGAGATTTATTTGCCATCTTATGGTCTGCCGAAGAACAGCAACTCGTAGGGATCAACGCAAGTGGCCGGTCAGGGACTTTAATGACACGTGAGGCTTTGTCAAAAAATGGAAGGATTCCGGGAGATGGACCAAAGACCATCACCATACCTGGCGCCCTCTCCGGATGGTCAGCGTTACTCGAAAGATATGGCACCATCACCTTAAAGGAAGCTTTGGAGCCAGCTATAGCAATTGCGAGAGAGGGATTTCCAATTTCAGATGTCACTGCCGCCGAATGGAAAGTATTCGAAAGCATTTTAAAAAGTGATTCAGGAGCAATCCATACATTCCTCAACAATGATAGCCAGCTACCTGAACCCGGAGATTGGTTTTCGAATCCCGATTACGCCACTACTTTACAGCAGATTGCAACGTATGGACCTCAATGGCTTTACGGAGGAGAACTGGGCAATAATATTGCGCATCACGTGAAGAAACTTGGAGGATTCCTTACGCCTTTGGACTTTGCCGAACATCAAGCAGTTTGGGAGAAA
Source organism: Cytophagales bacterium (assembly GCA_033344775.1). Lineage (NCBI taxonomy): Bacteria > Pseudomonadati > Bacteroidota > Cytophagia > Cytophagales > Cytophagales bacterium. The sequence continues at coordinate 672,191 of JAWPMT010000001.1, forward strand.
CCTATTGCGACTTCATTCAATGGGTACAATATATGGCAAATGCCTCCAAATGGGCAAGGTCTGGCGGTTTTGGAAATGTTCAAACTTCTGGAAGATTTTGATCTGGAATCAATGGAACACAATTCCGCAGCATATCTACATTACTTAATTGAGGCAAAAAAACTTGCTTTCGCTGACCTTGAACAAGTAGTTGGAGATCCTTCAAATATGATGGTTAGTCCTATGCAATTATTGTCAGATGAATATATAGCGAATCGACGTTCTTATATTGATGCAAATCAGGCAATGGCTGTTCAAGAACCTGACCCCTCACTCACACATAGTGAGACCACCTATTTGGCAGCGGTTGATGAAAATGGAAACATGGTGTCATTAATAAGCAGTCTTGCAGGAGGATTTGGTTCGGGTGTTGTAGTTCCCGGAACTGGTTTTGCACTACAAAACAGAGGCGTAGGGTTTACTTATGAACCAAACAGGGTCAATACTGTAGCTCCAAAGACGCTCCCCTTCCATACGATCATCCCCGGTTTTGTCACAAAAACCATCAGTGACGGGAAAGATGAGCCCTGGCTTGCTTACGGCATAGTTGGTGGCCCCCAACAACCACAAGCACAAGTACAGGTACTCTTAAACATGATGTTATTCGACATGAATGTACAGGAAGCACTCGATGCTCCTCGTTTTCGGCATTGGGAAGACAATCGGGTAAGTTTCGAATCAAGTATACCCGCTTCTGTGATAAAATCTCTTAGAAAGATGGGGCATGCACCTCAAAATCCAATTATGGAAACTGCGCAAACCATCTTCTTAGGATCCAATGGCGGACTCACTTTTGGTTGTGGTCAGGTGATCATGAAAAACAAGAAAGGTTACATAGCAGGTTCAGACACTCGAAGAGATGGAATTGCCGCAGCTTATTGAACCTTACCTATTCTTCTAAAGGTGACTTAAGCACCACTCAGCCATCAGAAAGTCTCGCTTAAGCATTTCCGTAATTTCTGGGCTTTCCGGGTCTTGGCTACACCATTTATATGGAACAGGAATAAACACCTTGATGACAAAACTGAAGTTCTCGAAATATTCAAATTGTATAAACAAACCAGAAAGAGAAATACTAGATAACTGGGTGTGATATCAATCTTCACGGTAAATTGGAAGCACAAAATCATGAAAACCTTCAAAATCCACTGGTTGATCCTTTGCTCACTGATCCTGATAAGCGGCATTTGGTTGTTACTTTGGTATCGTTGTGCTTACCCCCAGGAAGTCACAAATCTCATCAATATGAGTCTGGCCGTGATTGCAACTTTCTCGTCGTTTGTAGCGATCATGATTGCGGACCAGCGATTACCCAAAATTCGAACGCAATTAGGCGTTTGGTCTCCTAGCAATGATTCCATTGAAGATGAGGATGGCGAGAAACAGGTGGTTGTATTCAAACTTACCAATGAATCGAAGCAGGTCATCGATGATCTGGTCATATTGATGAATATACCAAGCGAGTTGAACCTTCATTTTGGCGGGACGCACAAAACCTCAACGGCAGATTTTCACGAACAGGCCGCCACTAAAATCCTGAGATTCAAACAATTCGAATACCTGGATTCGGAAGGAGAACATGCCAATCTCGAAATAAGACTAGGGCTACAATTGGACAACTGGTCAGGCTCACGTGTGATCTATCTTTCAGTACTGGGTCATAAAATGGGGTCTCAACGCTTTAAGATTTCAAAATCAGCGATAGAAGGCATCAAAAAGGCGAATTCCGCCAAGCCTTATTATTTCAGGGCGATTAAATAAGAATAAAAAAGTCAATGCCATTTGGGTGTCTGAATTGCCTTTATAACAGCAACATTACATTTTTTAGGTTTGCTTTATATCAACATCTTTACATCTAAATGAAGACAAGATCATACCAGTTTGGGAATTCTGTTTTGACCCTGAGATTCGGAGACATTACGGAATCAAAGGATGAAGTTATTGTGAGTTCCGATGATCAATACCTCACTATGGGTGGAGGAGTATCCGCAGCTATTCTTCAAAAAGCCGGAAATGAAATAGCGATTGATGCCTCACAAAAAGTTCCGGTCTCCCTGGCTGATGTAGTTGTAACCAATGCAGGTAGATTATCTGCCAATTATCTTTTCCATGCCGTCACTATTGGACGAAATGAGGAGCAACTTTCACAAAAAGATATCATTGAAATTCTTACTAAGAAATGTCTCAGTCTACTAGAAAACCTAAACCTTAAATCAATTTCTTTTCCGACCATTGGTGCTGGTGTTGCTCGTTTCAGTTACGATGATGTTGCCATTGTGATGTCTAAAGTGATTTCTAATTACTTATTGAAAAGCTCCAGAAACACGCATGTGACCATCTACCTATACGATCGATTTGGAAACAATGACCCTATTGATTACATCAATTTTTTCGAAGCATTTGCCGGTAAGGTTCCTGAAGCCAGAAATTATCCTGAGGTACCTACACCTACTGAAAATGAGGTCAAAAAGACAAAAAGTGATAGCCGTGAGCTTTTAGAAGAGACAGAGGAAGAAATCAATTCAAAAAGGATATTGAGATTACGGTCAAACCTGTCCCGATTAGAAAATCAGAGAACCAAAATCGAGGAAGAATACATCGATGCGATCACTGATTCGAATATCAACTCCGAGGAAATCAAACAAAAGTTAACTGAAAACGAGGAGTTTAGATTGAAATTACTTCAGGAGCTCAAAGAGTTATCCAAAAACCTTAATAGTGCGAGCACTTTGAACAAGGAAAGCTCATCTGTATTCCTCAGCTCAACCTATCAGGACTTGCGTGAGCACCGTGAGTTAATCATGCAGCAAATTGCAAGGACAGCATTCAAGTTTGTGGGAATGGAACACTTTGGAGCGGATCCCACACAGATACCAGCCTATAAAATCAGGGAAGAAGTCAAGAAATGTCAATTGTACATCGGCGTTTTTGGCATGAGGTATGGCTTTATTGATCAAGCGACAGGGATGTCTATGACGGAAATCGAATATCGTGAAGCCATCGCTGCGAAAATTCCTGTATTGATTTATGTGATCAGTCCTGATGCCATTGTGAAAGTATCTGAAATTGAAACATCACCCGAAGGGAAAGAAAAATTAGATAAGCTCAAGAAAGAATTGAGTGTGAGTCACACTTACCACCAGTTCTCCGATAAGGAGGACTTAGCTCGACAAATTTTTGAGGATGTCAAAAAAGTCAAAATTCCTTAGCTGAATAGTATAGTCGTGCAAATAGGAAGTGTTTTCAGGTCATTCTAGCGTTATTGATTATATCAGTTACCCATAATTACTAATCAGGGATTTGAGATGATCCAGACAATTAGAAGAAATCCCTTGTATATGCGAACCTAAAACCTTCCAAAACCCCCAATCCTCCTATCTTCGCAAGAAATTTTTAATCCATGCGGATAGGGATACTTTTTGGCGGACAATCGAGAGAACGGGAGATATCATTTGCCGGTGGCCGGACGGTCTACGACAACCTCAATAAAGCACTTTTTGAGCCGGTACCGATCTTTATCGACAGCCTCGGGAATTTTATCCTGCTGAACTGGGAATACATCTATAAAGGAACCATTCGTGACTTCTATCCGACCAGTGAGGTACTCCCTGAAACGCCTCACTACTTCCAGCTGTATGTAGAATCGCTCCGAGAGTCCCCCGAGTTGGTCGAAAAAGCCATCAAAAAAGTAGGTCGAAAAATATCCATAGAGGAGTTCCCGGAGCTGATCGATTTTGCGTTCCTCACTTTACATGGCCCTTATGGGGAAGATGGGAACATCCAGGGTTTACTTGAATGGTTCAGAATCCCATATAGTGGCGCCAGTATCTTGCCTTGTAGCATTGGTATTGACAAAGAAGTACAAAAGAAAGTCTACCAACAGAACAACATCGTTGTTCCGGATCATAACATAGTCTTGCGTAAGACCTGGCTGGAGCAATCAGCTTCAGAATTGAACCGCATCGAAGGTGAATTGTCATTTCCTTTGGTAGTCAAATCGCCGCATCAGGGCTCCTCTATCGGCATCTCAATCGTGCATGATCGCGAGGAATTAGAAAATGGAATTAACAAGGGGTTTTTCCGACATGAAATCATCATTGAAGAATGGAAAGCCCTGACGGATGATGAAAAGTATCAGTTCCTAATTTCCTTTACTGACATCCGGGAAGGACTCGGGTTTCCGGTATACTTTGGTAAAGACAAAATCTTCCATCCTCAAGAACTTTGGAACAGACTCGATAATGCTACTGAGGAGCGCGTGATCTTACTTTGCGAAGATGCCGAATCCTCGGTGGTAGTGGAGCAATTCATCGAAGGAAAAGAGTTTTCCTGTATCGTGATCGAGGATGAGAACGGTATTCCACTTGCCTTACCTCCTACCGAGATCATCAAAGGCAAGGAGCTTTTCGATTATAGGACCAAATACCTGCCGGGATTAAGTCACAAAGAAACGCCGATGCGGTTGCCGGATGCAGAGATCGACAACATCCAAAAGGCGTGTGAAAGCCTTTTTAGCATCATTCACAGTGATGTATACGCCCGAATTGACGGCTTCTATACAGCGGATGGAACGATTTACCTGAATGATCCGAATACAACCTCTGGCATGCTTCCCTCCTCGTTCTTTTTCCATCAAACGGCCGAGATTGGGTTGAACCCCTCTGAGATAATTACCTACATCATCCGAACTTCGCTGAACGTCCGCAGCCGAAGCGGCAAAAGCTATCACCACATTCAGCAGCTCATCGAAGAACTGGACACCAAGATCTCCTCCAACCAAAGGGAGAACGACGAAAAGCGTAAAGTCGCGGTTTTGATGGGTGGGTTTTCAGCAGAACGTCACATCTCGATTGAAAGTGGCCGGAACATCTATGAGAAACTGGCTTCTTCCAGCAAATATCTCCCAATTCCTGTCTTTCTCACAGGCAGTCTGGAGCAACACGAGATGTATCGCATTCCCATCAATGTATTGATGAAAGACAATGCGGATGACATCCGGGATAAGGTAAAGCAACCTGGTCGTAAACTGGAGTTGAGCGATGCAGCAAAAGCCTTAAGAGATAAATATGCCAAATCCACTTTCAGCGAAGTGCAACAAATTGGCTATGAGGACCTGAAGGAACTCGTAGATTTCGTATTCATCGGATTACACGGTCGTCCGGGTGAAGATGGTGCGGTTCAGCAACAACTTGAAAAAGTCGGTTTACCCTACAATGGTTCCGGTATTCAGAGTTCTCAAACGACCATCAACAAATTCGAAACCAATCAAATCCTTCGGGAGAATGGCTTTTTGGTCGCAGACCATGTCATGGCCTCAAAAAAGCAATTTCAAGCAAATAAAGAATCGTTCTATCAGGAGATTGAACAACAATTCCCCTATCCCTTTATTGCCAAACCCGCGGACGATGGTTGTAGCGCGGCCGTGAAGAAGATCAAGACGCGAGAAGAGCTTGCTGCTTTCAGTGAAATGATGTACCGCCCGGATTGGGAGTTTCCTGAGGGCCCCGCAAAAACCCTTGGCCTCAAATTCAATGAGGAATTTCCTCAAAAGCCTGCTTATCTGATCGAGGACCTGATCGCCGAAGATGGTGCCGCGCGCTTTTTAGAAATCACCGGGGGCATGATCACTCGCTACAATGATCAGAATGAACGATACTATGAGGTCTTTGAACCTTCTGAAGCATTGGCCAGCGGTGAGATTTTATCCATTGAGGAAAAATTCCTCGCGGGTGAAGGACAAAACATCACCCCGGCAAGATTCAGCTCCGATGCTACGGATAATCAAGCCATATCTGATAAGGTAAAGCAAGAATTGCAACGAGTAGCAGCATTACTGAACGTGGAAGGATACTGTCGAATTGATGCCTTCGTTAGGATTTTTGAGTCGGGAAAAGTAGAAACCATAATCATTGAAATCAATTCCCTTCCAGGGATGACTCCTGCCACGGCGATCTTTCATCAGGCAGCTATTGCCAACATGAAACCTTACGAGTTCATCGACCAGATCATCGATTATGGATTCAAACGCCAGTCAAAACAAACTACAGTTCCATTATAATTAATTAGGTTTACCCAACCGAAAGCTGAAATGAAAATAACCTCCAGTTCCTGGTTCAGAATATTACTCCACTTGAGTATTGTCGTTGTATTGGGGATACTCATAACCCTGACCTTCTTCCATCTTTATCTACCTGCCAAAACCAATCACGGGGAGACCATCACCGTGCCCAACGTTGTTGGCATTCATTACGATGACCTGGAAGAATACCTAATCAAAAGAAACCTAAGGTTCGAGATCACAGAAGACTCCAGTTATTCAGCAGATTATGAGGCGCTAGCTGTGCTAAGGCAGGTTCCTTTGCCTAATTCCAAAGTAAAAGAAGGTCGCAAAATTTACCTGACGCTAAACACCAATACCCCTCCCAAAGTACGCATGCCTGATTTGGTAGATACTTCCATCAAAAACGCACAAATCGTACTTAGATCATTTGATCTGAGGTTTGGTAAGGTGGAATACGTGGAAGATGAGATCTTCGGGACCGTATTGAAACAAAAGATCGATGGCCGTGAGATCCTAGCCAATGAAATGGTGGAAAAAGGATCAGTCATAGACATTGTATCTGGTAACGGCCTTGGGATCATTAACCTGCTTTCACCCAACCTGACCGAGCTTGATGAAATTGATGCGCAAATCGCCATCGTAGGTTCTGGGCTAGAAGTTGGCAAAGTCAGATACGATAAGGATGGAACCTACGTTATCATTGAAACCAATGATGATGGCGAGGAGGAAGAAATTACCAAACAAGTTGCTCCGGGCGCCGTTTTCAGACAATGGCCTAAACCTGGAACAGAAATGAGATTAAAACAAGCGATTGACATTTGGATCTACCGACCTGACTCCATCAATTCACGTCCATCCCTGCTCGATGAATAGAATTGCGATTACCCTGTTTTTTATTGTCTGTGGCTTCCAGACCTTGGGACAGCTGGTGGTTAGGCCCATTAATCGATCAAATAAAACCCAGGCATCAACTGCTGCCCGGCAAAATGCCCTGTCGTTGCCTTTTTGGGATGATTTCTCATTCTCCGGGCCTGCACCCGACACCACGCTATGGCAAACCGGGGTGGATGTATTTGTCAACAATAGTTTAGGAATAAATCCTCCCTCCATCAACGTAGCCACTTTCGATGGTGCTCGTGCCACTGGTACCCCACACAATGCTTCCAGTGAAGAGCCGGGAGCGGCTGACAGCTTGGTTTCCTGCCCAATCGATCTTTCATTGGTCGTTCCCAGTAAACGATCAACTGTATTCTTATCATTCCAATATCAAATTCAAGGAGCAGGTGAAAGACCGGAAGAAGGAGATAGCATCACATTATTTTTACTAGACTCATCTAATTTATGGCATGAGGTCTGGACTGTAAGTGGAGGTGAAGTATTCAATTCAACAAATTTCGCACCCGAAAGTTTGCAAATAACAGACTTCCAAAGAGACACAATCTATTTCTTTCACGATCAGTTTCAATTCAAATTCGTATCATATACTTCCAGAAGAGGCATTTTCGACACTTGGCATATAGATTACGTTTATATGAATCAGGACAGGGCAGAATTGGTCAATGAACGCATCTTTGACCGAGCCGCTGCTTCCATTCCGGGACCGCTTTTCGGACCGTACTACCATATGCCCATGTCCCAATACATGGATAGTTCGTTGTTTACCCAACAAGAAGTCGTTCTGAACAATCTTGATATTGGGGCACCTCACCCCTTCTCCTATACCCAAACACTGATCAACACATTGGCCGATACTTCATTGCGATCAGATAACTTTAGTAATCAATTGCTATTCAGTGGAGCAAGTGACACATTTCCCGGTATTGGTAACATTTCTCCCAATCTTTTGTTTGCGGACTCTTTATATGTGACTTCCGAATTCACCTTCTTTACGGGAGACCGTAACTTATTTGAAGAGATTGGTCCTTCCGGAGATACCCTGTTTTTGGATGTCGACCTGAAAGTGAATGATACGGTTCGTTCCTTTCATATGCTGCATGAGACCTTAGCTTATGACGATGGAACCGCAGAATTTGCTGCGGGCATCAACCTGGACGGAGGCGAAGTGGCGGTACGTTATGCTTTGTTCACCCCAGACACATTGACCCACTTGCAAGTGTATTTTCCTCCCTTCTCGACCAGTACCGGCCAGGCCATCACGCTGAAGGTATGGTCACGCCTGAATGAAACAAGTCTTAGAGCTCAACAGCAATTCACCATAGAAGCTGGAGACATGAGGAATGCATTCGCTGAAATTCAACTCAATGTGCCCATCATTGTTTCAGATACGTTTTTCATTGGATATGAGCAATTTACTGATGACTATATTGGTATAGGCCTGGACAGAAGTAATCCACAAGCTTCCGATGATCTTTTCTTTAATGTTTCGCAGGAGTGGCAACAAAATCAGGAAATCGTTGGCGCATTGATGATCCGCCCGATCTTTCAAAATACCAGTGACCTGGTGCTGAATACACCAATAGAGAAAGAGGAAGCGCCTATTGTCCTCTATCCTAATCCAGCAAAATATGAATTGCGTAGCAGTGTTCCTTTTGAACACCTCCAACTATTCAATTTGAGTGGAAAACTCATTTTTTCATCGAGTTACCAGCCAGTCATCAACATTCAAGAAATTCCCAACGGCATCTATCTTGTGAAGACTCACAGGAAAGGTGCTGTTGAAACAACCAAACTAATCATTCAGAAATAATGGACATTCAAGCCCAAGAATTAAAAGAAAGACTCGAAAAAGGAGAAGCCATCAACCTGATCGATGTGCGTGAGGAATGGGAGTACGAGGAGAGGAACATCAACGCTAAAAACATCCCTTTAGGTACCTTACCTAACCGCCTCGATGAAATTGGTGCTGGTAAAGACGATGAAATTATCGTGCATTGCAAGTCTGGGGGAAGAAGTGGACAAGCACAAAAATTCCTCATTTCGAAAGGATATACTAACGTCCGAAATCTCCTCGGCGGTATTGATGGTTATCCAGCTTAAGCGATAATCAGCGGAGACGGACTGAACGACAAGACAAAGATGATCAAGGCCAGGACTGCCACGGCGATCCTGCCTTTGGTCAAAGGCCTGTTATCCGCTACCGGAGGGTGATATACCCCCAGAAACCGTCCGATAATCAGGGCGAATAACATCCACCCCAGGTATCCCTCTAATTGAAAGAACGTTGTAAGAACGTACTGTACAGCAAGGATTATAGTTGCCATCATCAAGCGGTTCTTTCTCGATTCAATCATGCTGGTGAAACACAAATACAAATAGTATACGTACAGCATCAGTTTGATGACAAAATCAAACGGCGCCCCTCCTGCTGTCCCCTGCATACTTTCCGGAGTGATGATACCAAGTCCCGAGTAGAATACAAATGCAGTGAACAGTACCTGTGAAATCTGCCTACTCCGCCGCTCTCCAAAGACACTGAAGACGACATGTCCCCCATCTAATTGTCCGATGGGTAATAAATTTATCGCTGTAAAAATCAGTGACAGGAAACCCGCCAATAACAACGGATAATGTAACATCTCATTGGGGTGTGGTATCAGCGACTTATCCTCTACCACGTATTCCTCCATCAGGTAAAACAAAAGATTGGGTCCTAATACGATGGAAATTCCTATATCCGTAGACTTAACAACCGAGTCAGGAACGGCAGCATAGTTGATCCGATCGGGATTGACAAAGTCTTTCTTATAAAGGACTGTATCTATTTCATAAAGTATAGAGTAGTCTTCTCCAAAAGATTCGTACTCCGGATGAATTTCGAACACATATTCCTGTGGATCTGGTAAATGCGTAAAGCCATACCATATCAGTCCAAATGCCACGACAAATCCAGCAATAGGTCCGGCCACTCCTACGTCAAAATATTTGGTTCTGCTTTCTATGGCTTCTTTGATTCGGATGTAGGCACCCATTGTCCCGATAGCCGGAATGATACCCAGAAACCAAAAAGGCAAATAAGTAGGCAGGGTTACTTTGATGTTGTGATACTTCGCCGTGAAATAATGACCAAACTCGTGACATGTAAGAATGAACAAGAACGGGACAGAATACTGCAACCCATCCCAAAATTGACCCCAACTCAGGTCGCCAAAAATCAGCAAATGACCATAAATCCACTCAGCACCCGCTGCGGTAGTGGTTAAAAAGGTCACCACCAGTAAGACCAGTTGTCGAATCTGTCGTTTATTTTCTGCCATCTTGTAATATCTCGAATATTTGATCCGGGTATCTTACCTGAACTGCCGTGATACCTGTTGCCCTGGCTCCTTCTACATTATCAAGTCGATCATCCAGAAACAACGTTCTTTCCGGCTGGAGTTGATGCATATCAATCACATGCCTATAGATCTCCTCGTCCGGTTTTCTCATCCCAAGTATATGTGAGTAATGTGCATGATGAACAAAATCTGATAATTTTCTTCCTCCTGAGCGCTCCCTGACGATCGCATCAAACTTTCGTTCATGGATCGGATTCGTATTGCTCAAAATCATCACTTGATAATTGGATTTGAGCTGTTCCATAAGGTTAACCCGATCCATGGAAATATGGTGCAGCATCAGGTTCCAAATCTCATCAAACTGCTCCTCTGTGAAAGAAACGGAAAGAATCTCCATTACCCCCTTTCTGAATTCAGACTCGCTGATTTTCCCAGTTTCATACCGCTGCATGATAGGAGAAGAAAACACTAAATCTTTATAGTCCAGCGCTTTGCGAGAAGCAGCAAAAAGTCGATCCTCCACGGCCTGTGGGCCCAGATCAATGATCACCTCTCCCAAGTCGAAAATGACCGTATCGTAGTTTGCTGGGGTAAATTCCTTCATCAGACGGCAAACCTACTTTACTTGTTGGCTTAATAAAAGAATGAAGGGATGGATTACCAATTGATCTAGTTAAATAACGGACCTAATCCCTACATACAAAAAAAGCACCTAACATAATTGCTAAGTGCTTGATCTTAAAAGTGGGCCCACCAGGGCTCGAACCTGGGACTTACTGATTATGAGTCAGTCCTATCAGGTATCATTTGGCTTAAAATATCCTTATTTGGCTCTCAATCAACTTTTATTTCTTACTATTGAACCAATATTCAACGTTCAAAACCAAAAAAGCACGCCGAAAGCACGCCGGAGAAAAAGTAAATGGCAAAAGTCAAAATAGCTCTTGATCGTCGAGAAGGTCATAAACACAATGATGGAAGATGCCCAGTCGTCTTGCGCATCAGCCATAAAAGCAAGACGAGGGATATCCCTTTTGATATATATGTGCTTGAAAATGATTTTGATTCTGAGACATACGACTTAAAAGGAATCCAAAATGCGGTTCGACAGACCAAGCGGGTCAAGAAAAAAATATTCGAAGTTGATCTGTGGGTCGATGAAAACAAGGCAGTAGTCAAGCTTTGGGACATAGCCAAGTTAAAAGATCAAATTGAAAGGAAGTTTTTCAATAAGCAAAGCGAGCTCACATTATTTTCTCATGCCTGCGATTTGTTCGCTAGGTTCTATACGAAGGAGAAATTCTCTACAATTTCATCATACGAAGATGCTTTGAAGATCTTTGCAAAATTCAACATGGCCAGAAATGGTAAGAGTGATCGAGTCATCATAAAATCTCTTTTCGAAATTGATGGTGATGGAAGGTTTACTCTGAAATCTGAATATGAAGAATTTGATTTGCCAATAAAAGCTATCAATAAGGAATTGGCTAAGAATTTCGAGGCTTATTTAAGTGCCCGGCTTAAATCAAGAAATTCAGTAGCGATTCACTTGCGGAGTATACAAGCCATCATTGGGGACGCTGAGGATTCATTTGATGAGCTTAAAGATCACAAACCTTTTAGAGGCATCAAGAAAAGCAGTCGGGCTAATAACCAGGTTGTATTGACCTATGATGAAATAAACCAAATCAGAAGCCTCAGAGAAGAATTCAAACTTGCTTGTGATCCTAAGTTTGATGTAATCAATTATTTCCTGTTCATGTTTAATAATATGGGTATGAACTTCAATGATTTAGTTCGGGCCAAAGTATCCAACTACGACGGGGAGCGGTTCAATTATCTGCGCAAGAAAACTGAAAATGAAACAGAAGGAGATTTCTTTTCAATTCTCCAAAACGAAGAAAATCTGGAGATCATCCAACATTACGTAAGAGGTAAATCAAAGGATGATTATTTGTTTCCGATACTAAAACCGGATATATCGAAAGAGCGAATTTTTCGTGTGAAGAACTACAAAGGAGATTGGTTTAACAAGCACTTTAATGGCATAGCTGAAAAGCTCTCCATTGATAAAAACATTACCACCTACACTGCAAGAGATACATGGGCCAATTTAGCTCTTGAAATGGGTGTTGATATTCGTAGTGTCCAGAAAGGACTTGGTCACACGACTGTTGAAACCACAGAAAAGCACTATGAGAAGAAGCAAAAACAGTTTTCACTTTTGGATGAAGTTAATTCATGGGTTACAGGCATGAAATAGACTAAAGCGTACCAGACGAATTCTTTGTCTCTCTATGAACGTTGATTAAAATTTACGAGAGCGTAGTTGCGCTTCTCCTTACCCCACAGTTTTCCCGCTTTGAATACCACTGATTCAATAATGTAATCATTGGTCTTCCTACCGGTCTTCAAAGTTGTGAAGTGATCAGGGCTTATGCGATGATGCATTTGTTGAGTCTTGGTCTTGCTGATATCCATTTCCTTACTGTAACTGACATTTTGAAACTCTGTGAGGTGTTTTCCGATCATGTTTGAAGCCCAAACATTGGTGTCATAATTATCATTACTTGCAAAAATCTTAAGGTTCAAATTGCCCAATAAGCTCTTGGCTTTTGCCTCTGGTTGGTCATTGCCCATCACATAATAAAGCGAGGTAATATTCTGAGTGATATAGACAGTCGCTACCCATGAGCTGCGCGCTGTTGCGGAGAATAAGCTATCGGTTTTGTGAGAACAAAACTGCTGGTATTCATCTACCCAGAACCCAACAGGCTTAGGGTCTTCTTCCTGGTCTATGGAGCGTCTTTCCATGGCTGCTTGAAAAGTGGTTTTGACAATAGAAGCGGCATATAAGCCAGCCAAACCATATTCTTTGAGAGCGTAATCCAGAATAACAATGGCCCCATTCTTATAGATATTCTCCGGCAATAAATTCTCGCTCAAACCGGAGGTGAATTGATTTTTAAGAATACCTCTATTTAAAAAGGGCTCCACAATTCCCATAAAACTCTCAATGATTATGCTAGATGCTTTTTCACCGATATGCGGAAACTCCTTGAGCCAGTAATTCAAACAGATATCCAACTCATCGGGATCAAATTCAGCTACGTGACCATTCATCAGCTTTAACAGCACTTGTAAGAAGTAATTGGAGTCAATCCAATCTTTCAGGTCTTCTTGCGCTCTTGATCTCAAATGTGGATCAATACTCTCATCTACTGCTTCTCTTTCCAGTCGTTGATAAAGCTCGGCCTCATCACCACGAAAGCAATCAGAAACTAAACGTCTCATATTGGTAATACTGACCTCTTCTTGCGCCATGCGAAGGGTCGTCACACATCGGCTGATCAAGCGGCGTAGCGATAGATCCCAGAAGCGCTCATCCTTTCCGCTGCTACCTCCTGAGACATAAACCTTATTCTGTTCATTTAGACCGATCAGAGCCTCTATGATGTTCATCACATCACCGCTTCCTTCACCCGCACGAGACATTTCATACTCCAGGAAGTTGAACTTTAAATTGCTTTCCTTATTGAATACCACCACATCACCTGTACGCTCGGGTGCGGCTTCTTCGATATACTGCATCCATCGTTTCCGCTCATCTTTCTTGGCGCATAAAATCATCATACCTAGTCCGGCTTTAAGCATAGCATGAGCGATAAAGCGCCCCGGGCCACTTGACTTGCCAGATCCTGTACTTCCTGTGATAAGTGTGCCTTGCGTAACATCAGCCCAGGTTATAGGTGTATTTGTACCTGGCATAGTATACAGCACTTGATCAAGGCGATCTTCATGGCTTGATTGAGCTTTCTTTTTGGATTTAAAAAGATTCATACTGCATTGATTTTATTCATCGATCTTTTGATTGATCACGGTCTTGTTTAAAACCTGCTTTGTAGCGCAAAAACCTTGCTCCGTATTTCTGTAGGAGTGCTCTACGCGAGTGATTTTTCGAGAGGTCTTGTTCTATGAGACGCTTGTTCAAGAAATCTTCAAAAGCTCTTCTTTCAATGGAAGAAACTTGATTTTGATCAATTAACATTTGCAAGTGTTGTGGGCTTTGCTGATATAAAATTTCAGCATCTCTCAAGGCCTTCTTGTACGTTTTTGAATGATATGAATTAGCCATCTTTAATATGTGTTTTTGACGTTACTAACTAAGAATTCCTCTATGGATTTTGGGTCATAGAGTATGACTTTTTTGCTTGGCTGGGTGTATCTGATCTTACCCTCATCTCTATAGCGTTGCAGAGTGGTCGTTGATTTTACACCAAGGGCTTGCATGGCTTGTTTTGGTGTGAGCCATTTTTGTGATTGCTTTTTATGCTTATCCTCGATGCGACTTACCACACGCTCGATGAGCTCATAAAAGGCTTCTTCTTCGATCAATATGACTTTCATATCACTCAATGCTTTCAATTCAACTTATCGGTGGCGATCCATTCCAGATCGTCTTTGAAACTCCTTGTTCTTTTCTTTCGAAGGCGAGGGCTTAACGCCGTATTTCTTAAAATTTTGAGAGAGATTTCTGAGATTCTCTTTTGACGCAGACGCATTGTCGCTCTCATTAAAATCTCTGCTCAGGTTCTTATGTCTGCGATAAATCGGTTTGGCTTCTTCAATGATGCTATCCCGAAATTTCTGATCTTGATATTCACGGTCTTGATTGATCCGATCATAGCTCGTATGGGGCAATCCAGAGCGAATGCCTTTGGCGTAATAGAGATCAGATTGTGATCTCTTATTCTGCGTATCTAAATCCTGGTTCAGATAGCGTTGCTTAATTTTTTGTATATCAAAAAATTGTCGCTCATCACCCTTGCTGTATAAATCAAGCTTTTGCTTAAGCTCATGATTACTCAGGTCTTTGGGCGTGATTTGACCGGCTTTATATTTCCTCGAATCCTCCATCGTTCATGGTTTAAATACTCTCTGTTGCGGCATTGCCTTCTACTAAAATCTCTTCAATGAAGGTGGAAGAAGACCCGTCATCTTTACCGCTATGACTTGCTCGAACCCACAGCAATTCTTCACGAGAAAAGGATTTGCGAATTGCATCCAGCCCACGTCCCTTTATTGTTATCAGAAGCTCGTAAGCCTTGAGGTAGAGCAGGCTATTATCCTCTTGAATACAAACAGGTAAAATAGAATAGCTAAACCCATAGCGCTTACCAGAGCTTTGAATAATCTCGAAACGTTTAACCACCTCATTCACGGCGACCGCGTAACATTGAGAGGGTTGGCTATTTTCGGATTCTGATCCTCTACCTGTCCCTTGCGACTTGCGTTGCTCTGGAAATATCCCTCTGAGCTTGTTTTTGTCTTTGTGTTGATATGGCATGTTCAATGTCTTTATTCATGTATTTGTGATGGTCTCTGCGCTTTTGTTCTTCTAAGCGCCGGTAGTGCTCAGCAGCGACACTATGAGCTGATCTTTGATCACCTGATCTGTAAATGGCACGTTGAAGTTCCTTTTTACTATCAGTGAAGATTTGTAAGCGGGATCGACCTCGTGAAACAGCCACGTAAAATGAGCGATCTGTCAAAGCACTCAGTGAGGCATCACTAAGGCTGAGATAGACATCCTGGCTGGTCTTTCCCTGAGCCGCGTAGGTCGTTGATGCGATATTGTGATCTATATGGTAGCTGTCTTTGGCTAGGGTTTTACCATTCTGAAGTAGAATGTTCCCGCCCTTGTCAAAGCCGCTCACAACTTGAGGTGTACCGTTATTGAGCTTCGTATCTTGTTCAGATTTCAGATTAACAGTGGGTTTGATATGATCACCCACCATCAAGGAAAGCTCGGACTTTTGATGAAGTGTGAAGTAGTGCGCTTGGTCGAGATTTAGAGTTAATTCCTGCTTGCTCTTGAACTCCTCAACAGTAATAGCACCATTCTTATCTTTTGATTTGACCTCATAGTGAGACCCGGCCTTAAAGCCTGACCCTTTTCCAGATGGTGCTTTCTGGTTCTTCCAAAACCGGATCACCCGTCCTTCTTGGTACTGATGAGGATCCTTCTTCTGACTCTCAGTCAAATTCAAATTCTTGAGCGTTGGAAAGCATCTTTCCTCACCCTTCAAATGACCCTGGGCTTTGAGCTTATCGCGTACAATCTCAGTGATTTCATCCTTTTCATGGTTTGTCGTTGTGACAATCAAAGCCTTGCGTTTAGCAAGCAGGGACTTTAGATAAGCATCGCTGAGCTGTTCTAGTCTTTCATTACGATCAGGCACTTCATTGATGGCATTCAGCTTTTGATCAATGATCTTAAATCCTGCTGCCATGTTCTTCCTCGCAATAAAATCAACAGCCTTACGATAATCAGAATCGAGCTGGCGCATATTCTCACTAATATGAAAGGTTTTGATTTGAGAACGTTGTAAGAGCTTCAGCGCATCTCCATGTTCTCCTGGATTGAGATGCTGGCGAACATTTCCTGTCAAAAGAACCCGCGCTTCCTGATCACGTGCCACGTTAAAAATCTCATTCGCAGTAGGTACCCCTAGAAAGGAAGCTTCATCTACGACTATCACATTTCCATGTGCTTGGGTCTGGCTTTCCGGATTCATCAAGAAAGAGGCAATGGTCATAGCATCGGCAAAACCTTCTTTGCGAAGCACTTCAACGGATTGGGAACTTTGACTTAAGGGGATCACCTTTTTATTAACAGCCTTAAGTCCATCAGCATACTCCATTAGAGTGGTTGTCTTGCCGCTACCTGCCATGCCCTCCCAGGCCATAATCGCGTCTTTGCTTTGCAGCGCACCCAAAACCGCTTTAGTCTGACCGTCGTTGAGAAATTCTCGCTGAATCTGATGATCAGGATTGAGCGCTCTCATTTTGCCTTTGCCCGAAATAGCTGAATGATGCATTTCATCCTCACTTCTCACAACATCTTTTGTCGTAAGGATTGAGATACCTTTTTCTTCACCCCAAAGGACATCTTTTCGGCTTTCAAGCTCTTTTTGAAAATCACTTGGATCATGACCGCTTCCGTAAGAAAGACTCATAGCATGTCCTAATATTCTGTGAGTCTCTGCCGTAGAATTGCGCTCCAAAAAATGCTCAAGACTTCTATCAATGCTTTCAGAAAGTGATACAGTTTTTTCAACCGTTCCTTTCAAATCTTTAACATTTTTCAGGGACTCAAATTCTTCTTTGGAGAGCTGCGACTTCCACAATGGGTAATGCTCACTTTCAGGAATAGCCTTGTTCTTTGAAACACGGGATCGAGCACCTAATTGAGACTTCTCCCGATCAGCGGTTATGCCTTTGTCCTTGGCGATTTCGTTAATGATCTTGCTGCGATCTGAAAAGCGCTCATTCAAATGAGACACTCCCATAATCTCCCAAGCATCTTCTGTTCTCTCAATTTTATAACCCAATGCCATAAGGCGATTACACATCTTGGTATGCAAATAAGATTGCAGGAATTGAGCTGATTTGAAGATATGAAAAGGATCAATCGCCAAAATCTTATTACGAGAAGGACTTTGACTAGCTGAGAACAAGACGTTATGATAATGCTCCAAAGGCTGTCCAGCCCAGAGCGTCTCATTCCCTCTTTTATACTCGACAGGTCGCCCAACCCGATGGTGAAACTCTGCCCAACACGCATTGCCCGTTTCTTCAAACGATCTATTCTTCTGGGTATTTGCCTGAGTAAATACCAACTGTTCAGCCTCGAGCATCATTTCTCTATTAGATGACTTAAAAACTTCATCCAAATCAGGATCATCACTCAATGCGCATAAAATACTGAAGGATTTCGGGGGTAGGGTGGTTAAATCCCACCCCACACGCCGATCAGGTGAATCCAATGCCGTTAATCTATCCTTGGTGCCTGGCCTTTTGTTGCTAGCGAGTAAATCATAGTTCTCGGCTGTTACCTCACTTAGCCCTATTATCTGAGCCAGTTTACCCTGATAGACGGCTTCCACTCGTTCCATGTAATACTCACCCTGTCTTGATAGCGAAGATCGGTGATAGGAGGACGCAGCTTTAGCGTTCGCTATTTGTGTTATTCTTAACATAGCGCTTCGGTTTTCTCGGAGTTTTAAGATTGACATTTGATGCTCGAACGCAGATAGAGTTCTAGCAGCTATTCAATTATTTATATCTCATTTTTCCTCGCCTTACAAGGAATATTATCCTATAACCTTAAGCTTTGAGCACTGATTTGGTGTGCTCGTCATACGCTTTATCCAATATCTGCTGAGAGGCTTCAGCTAAGGCTATAATG
This sequence comes from Cytophagales bacterium, assembly GCA_033344775.1. NCBI lineage: Bacteria > Pseudomonadati > Bacteroidota > Cytophagia > Cytophagales > Cytophagales bacterium. Next base: position 690,777 of record JAWPMT010000001.1, read on the forward strand.
ATCATATAACTTCCAAAATAGCCGTCATGCAAATAGTACCAGGCGCTGACTCCCACACAGATATAGATGAGCGGCTCTACGATCCCACAGATAAAGAACTCATTCACGCTCATGAATTTTGATAGAGCAAGCCCAATCCAGCTTTGACCTCTCCGGCTCATACTGCCATCAGAGCCTTTACCCATCCAGATCATAACGATATGAATCAAACAACATAGGCTAAACAAGACTATATAACCCGCGAGCAATTGGGATTCTACGTTCACTGCGAGAAACTGGTAAATCTCTGGCCATGATTTACCAAACAACATGAAAGGTATAATCAGGGCAGAAAACGGCTTAAATACCCAATGTATCTGCATACTATTGTACCCGACAGCAAAGCCCCAAGCGTAAGCAAAAGCCGTGATACCGAGTGTTTGTGAGCCCGGCTTAAATCGAGCTACACACCACATCTGCATTGCTGAAACAGCCTTATTGAAGCGCAACACCAACCAGACTAGCCAAGTGATGAATTCATCCCAAGTCTTTTGAAAAAGCATCTTCGAAAATCCAGATGAATAACCCCCCCAGACAATTGCATGATCAGAGATTTTGACCGTTTTGCGATGACTGGAGGACTTAGAATTCGCTTCGTCAGTGATCATGACTGGAGCATTTAAAATGAGGCCTGTACAACCACGTCCGCATTCTTCGACCCTAGAAACTTCTTCCAGAAGCGGCATGAGTATAGTATCAGGTCGTTATTTTGCCCTGGAGCAACAATTATAATTTTCACATTGCTCAAATCTGGTAATCTCGCGTCAGCTTCCAAGCTTTGGACAATATCCTCATAGGAATCGTTGACGATATCAGAAGGATTATCCACAAATTGGGCCATAGATACCACACTAGATACTTCTACTGCATCAGAAAATGTAATGACGGTTGTTGACAGACTCAAATCAACTAGGCTCAAGCTATGCGCAAGTGTACGGTAGAAGTTCGTTTGACGCTCATCACAGTCTTTAGCAGCTAACCATAAAAAGTCACTCTTGGCCTTCGAAACAAACGCACCTATAGCAGCGCGTCGTTTTGAGGAAGACCCGAACCAAGGATCGTGCTCGGAAAGTTCAGCCACACGAACTTCTGGAATTGGATTCTCCCCGATAGTGGTCGTGTACAAATTCACGCCCTTGTTTGAGTGCTGAACATCAAGCTCAACTAGGAGATCCTTCAAGGTTTCAACCCCTTGAAAGGATTTCACATCAGTCAAGCTTTCGCTTACATCATGTGGTACAATTATGTTCTCAATTTGAGCATATATCTCATCTATTGTTAGATAGGTGATGAGCCATAGTATGAGACCGACCTTGCAGCCCCATACTTTAAACTTTGTCAATTTCATTTGATACTTATTTTAAGTGTAAGAATGATTAATTCTGATCGCCATATAGAGCATCGATGTAGGCATCAACACGCAGTTTTGCTAGTTCCAGCTTTCGAAGGTCAAAGGCTCTTCGTCCACGAAGTTTTTTCAGCTCTTTGCTGAGCTTCCACACCTTAGACTCAAGGTCGTCTTGATAGGCACGTACCTTGTTTTCTGCTATGATTTGAGGTCTCCCCTTAAGTCGATTGTAAACACCTTCCAAAATGAAGAGTCTGAAGCGAAACAGGCGACCTAGTTCTGCCATCAGCAATCGGTAAATCGCAGGGCTTTGAACAGTCTTGTCAGTGTAAAGGAGGAAGTGAACAAGAACTGATACCGCGTAAAGAATAACGACAAGAGCCAAGACCAATACATGTTGGTTAGAATCTGCTGCTGTCGGTCCTCCTAGGAGGTCATTAAAGGGATCGCTTGTCTTTCTTTGCTCAACCTCCTTATAGGCATAGAAAATGATCGTGAAAAAACCTATAGCCAACACAGATGCAATTACAGCTATAGCATAGCGCCCTTGATCCAATAACTTCGCAGTGAGAGTGGACAGAGTCGAAATGATAACGGACATAGCCAAAGCGAGACCCGTTCCCAGAACCAGACCCATGTCAAATAGATCGACATAAAGGGTTTGATTCATTGCAAACTCAATCGCCATTCCAGCCAGCAAGACAATTCCCGCGAAGAATGGAGATATGATGAAATTGAGCACCAGATTTTTTAGGTGCCGATTACTGATTTTTGATACCATAATTAAGTATTTATTTAAGCGTTGTATGAATTGTGTTCTTTGGTTTGGCCTTTCATGCGCTGCACCGCTGCAGCGAGCTTGTCAATGAGGCGATAGAGTTTTTCTGAAATTGCCTTCTTTTCTGATTCGATATAAGCAGAACGGTTTTCATCTATGTGTTTCAACCTGCGCTCTGAATCAAAATGGTCATCAGCCATATCTTCGATACTCTCATCGTATGCGCCGTGTACGCCAAGCTCGTGTTGATCAAATATGAATGATGCAAATTGTCTTGCTTCCTCATAGTTTCCACCTTCAGCCTTCAATGCCTTAACCTCCTTCATTGTTCTTCTCACCAGCTTTTCTACACTAATAGAGCCATATGAAGGCGTCGTAGAGTTTCTGAAGTGAAAGACATTGGCGAATAAATTCCTCATAATGTTTCTGTTTATTTTTGTTAAAAGTCTAAGGTTTATCATTCCGCGATTGGGTAAGTGCAATGGTAGAGAAGCGGCTTTTTACAAAGTGTTTTCGAAATGCATTTGAATAGCCTTTAATAAGTCATCAAATAGATCGAAATGAGGAAAGAGCAGAGATTGTACGGAAATGACATCCGAATCTTAAAAGAATTATTTGATTTAGCTCTTCAAGAGTATGGTATATCAGATAAGGGTATTCTTGAAGTTTCGTCGGAGGTGAAAAGTAAACTACGTGATTCAATCAATGACTACGCTGTATTGAATAAAAAAAAAGCCGAAGAATTTGATGTTGAGTTGCAGGTCAGCGTTAATCGCACCTATGCTATTTATATAAGTAAAATCCAAGCAGCTATAAAAAGAGCAGGTGGAATAGATAAACTCGAAACTTTGGTCAAAGAATCGGATGATGGTGTCGCTTATTCATATCCAATAATCAATACATTAACTGCATTTGCCACTCAGGGTAAATTTTTTGAGTGGGAGGATTATCGTTCTAAAAAAATAGAAGAGCGTTTAAATTTCACCCAAATTGAAGAAATCCAATTAAAAAAGACAGAAGAAAAATCATCGGTTATCTCCACGAATTCAAAACATGAACAAACAAATGAAGAGAAAGAAACTAAGGATGAAAAACCAAAACCGAGACGACTAAAATTACATGTCATACTACCTGCCATTGTAATATTTATGAATCTAATATCTTACCTTGTTGATGGCGTTGATTTCATAAACTGGATTGAAGGTCTCCTACAGTCCGATAAAGTAAAAAATGAATGGCTAAAGGGAGAGGTCAAATCTAACGGAATTTTAATTACGGACGCAACAGCCAAGCTGGGACACTTAAGTGCTACAACGGATTCATTGGGTAAATTTGAATTTCGAGTTCCTAATCCGAAGAAAGATTCCTTTTATCTTTTAGAAGTCCGTAAAACCGGTTTTAAGGCATACTCTTTTTCATACATGCTCGATGATGACTTTATTAATACCATTCAGATTGAGCCTATAGATTCAATATCGAAATAGGTTTTCATATAGCGCTTCCTAACCATTTGTTAATTAGAATGATATATAATTCTTAGACAACAGCTTTTGGAGTGTTTGGTGGAATATAAGAGTGATTTATCAAAAGAATTGAGAGAAATCTTCAAGGAAGAACAAGATGGGATCGCTAAATCTGAGCTAATCAAGATTGATTTTAGCCTGTTATGCAACAAAATCTATTCTTTCGAGGATACTGATGTACTTTTTCTAGGAGATTCGGATCATAACAATGGTGAATTAAAGAGTCTGCTTCATGATTCCAATTTGATGCAATCACTGAAAGGTCTAGGATTAGAAGTTATCATGATTGAACATCACAGTGATTATGTAGAAACACTCAAGATAGATTTAGAAGAAGTGTTTAATCGCTTTAGTCAAGCCGAGTTAGAGTATGTTCTTTCGAAAGATGGTTTGCGAACAAGTGAACGGCTATGGTTGTTGGCCAAGAAATGTTTTGATTTAGATATTAAACTTTTCGGTGTTGATCAACAAAAAGAAACAACAAAAACATCTTTCATGGAATCCATTAATGATCGCTCTATTGACGAAATTTTAGAACATTTTAAGCATCGACTAAGCTTGGATTCGTTGGTCAATGAGAAAGTTGTTAATCACTTTCTTGAACATGGAAAGGGTCTGTTAATTTACGGGGAAGGTCATGGTTATGACCCCGGTGACGGCTTACTGGATGATCCAAGAATAAATATGATAAAAGTTTCTGTTTATTCCGACTTAAATTCATACAAGAAACAAAAAGCAGAGTTTGATGTCATAAAGGAAACGTACTATCCAAATGGAGCTGAAAGCAATAATTATGATTTCCCTCACTTCAGTTATCTAGTTGATGAAGGATCAGTGTTAGCTGAATCAGATGAAAGTGCTTTGATGTTATCAAAAATCATAGATTCAGTCTCTTTGCAAGAGAATCAGAAAAAACGAACAGAGTCAATTCTGCATCATACTGATTCAACCTTTAAAAAGAACTAGTCAGTGGAAAGGAGCCTGATCAACGTTTGATCTTTGATTAATTCTGCCCATTTCAGAGGAGTCATTCCTTTCGAGTTTTGAATATTCTTATTTGCACCGCTCTCTATCAATAATTTCACAGCTTTTGAATTGCGTTTAAAAGCAGCGACCATTAAAGGTGTATTTCCATTTTTATCTGTAATATCAATATCGGCCCCATTTTCCAGCAATAAAGGAATTATCTCAATCCCATTTGGGAGCATATTTGCAAGTCCTAATGGAGTGCCATTTTCATCACTTTGAATATTTATGTCAGCCCCTTTGTTTATGAGCCATTTGATCGCATTTCCATCAATTAATAAGACAGCGAGATGCAAACTGGAATAACCAAAGTCTTTGTCAATCGCATTAAGTGATACTCCAGATTTTAAAAAAATCTCTGCGGCATCTAAATTCCCAGTTGCAAGAGCAACATCCAAATAATTCATGCCATTATCGATTTTGAATCCAACATCAAAACCCTCTTGGTTCGTTAACTTTTGAAGTAGTTGATTCATATTGTTGCTGATTGCTGTAATTATGAATCTTGGGAAGTCTTCTTCATTCAACCTCAACCCTTTATCTAAAAGGTAGATGGATGATTCCTCTGCTGAATTAGCAATATGGAAATAAAAAACACTTTCTCCCTTAAGTGAAAGTGCATCAATATTAGCGCCATGCTCTACCAAGAATCTGGTGACTTCAAAAGATTTACTTTTACTTTGGCCAGCTAACATCAAAGGAGTGACATCAAAATCTTGAACAACCTCAGAGTTAACTTCTTCGCCCGGTAGGGAAGGTTTTTTAACATCATAAATAACCTCACCAGTAGCATTTGGGTCCAAACCTAACGTAATTAGTCTGCTAACAATGTCAATATTTCCAGATGCTGATGCTAAGTGCAATAATGTTTGCCCCTCTGATGTTCTAAAATCCGTTCTCGATGAATTATTAATTAAAATTTGGAATACTGGATAAGAGCCATTTACGCAAGCTAACTGAATGGGTTTCCAGTCATCTCCAAAGTTGACATCGGCCCCTTCTGATATCGCTTTTTCAACAAGATCCGGGAGATTTAATTCACATGCTGTCACTAAACTCTCATTAATGCTTAAGGGATGCTTGTAAGCCTTGTCAAACTGATTTTGATGGTCTTTGAATGTCTGCACGACGTACATTTCCCCACCAAGTTCTTGAAATCTAATGATATCATTTTGAACTTTGTTTAAAATATTCTGGCTTTCAATAATTATATCTTTTGAAGGAAAGACTTCATTAATAAATTTATTTGCCAACAAAAGGCCATTGTAACAATTGAGTTTAAACCTTAGGTAACTTAATTCATGATATAAGTTAAAACTCTCTAGCACTTTGAGGTTTGTAAGAAGGACCTTTTTAGAAACCGTTGGTCGAGTAACTACATATTTCGTCCAAGATAAAGTCTCTAAGGCCAGATGAAGACGTCTAGCATTTTTATAGGATTGTTTTTCTAAGGCGATTGCATTTAAATCCGATATTATCTTTTCAAAAACTTCGTTCTCCTCTAGTTCCAGCATAATCTTATCAGTATTCTTCAAGATCGAAGACAGAAGGATAGCCCGATTGAGTCTGACATCTATGGATGTATTGTTTTGAATTGAATCGTATTGTGAGAGTGATTTTGAATAATAGAATGTAGCAGTTTTGAAGTCACCAGCATCCAAGCTTAGTATAGCTCCAATGGAATAGATTTTCGGATAAAGCAAGTCTACATATCTATCGTTCACCAGACTGGGGTTTTCTAAAAGTTGAATAACATTATTCCACTGAGTTAGTGCTTGATCATAGTTTTCATTTGTACCGGTCAATATTATTTGAGTAAGCATGAAATTGATTTTAGCCTCGATCCACTCAGGGTCATCAATAATTGCATTTTCTAGTAATTCATGAATTTCCAATATTATGCTCTTATAGCTAGCGTCTCCAGATTTAAGTTGTGTGATTTTAGACTGTGCGTTTAAGGCTTCTATTAGCGTTAAATTATACTCATCGGGAGCGCTATCATAGAGAAAGCGAGCTACTTCTACCGCGTAACTCACGAGGGAAACACTTTTATCACCCAAACCATTCTCATAACATAAAAGTGAGTACTCTGCATGAAGTCTTGCTGAATAGTTCAAGAGATCATAATCTTTACTTTCTCTGACAAGATTTTTTAATTGAGATGAAGCTTCTTCATACAAAATGAACGCAATATTTGGTTCATTTAGGTCATTAAAAGAAGAAGCCAACGCCATTGTGAAAAGTGCTATGTACTCTCTAACTGAGGCATCAACTTTAACCATATTGACCTTGAGTAATGAATTCAATGCTGTATTGATCGAAATGGATGCTGAGTCGATAGAAATGTTTGTTAGATAATGGTCTGTAATACTAGCATACTTTAAAAATGTCTTGATATCACTTTCTTCGGATAGAGACTCCAGTGTTTTCAACCCTGATTGTTTATCACCTGATAAATTTTGAGCAATACCTAAAGCCATTCTTAGCTTCCAATTTACAGGATCATAAGATAGAGCAACTTCATATTCGATTTTTGCTTTTATAAAGTCATGATCTAGCATATAACTGTCAGCCAGCACTGCATGGGCCAAGGAAATTTCTTTGTAATTGCGATTTTCACCAATCTTAGTACCACTATTTTTATCAATTTCCTTGTTTATATATTCAGCTAGCTCTTTATAATTCTTATTCAGGCGCAAAGCTTCAAGTTCCGCTTTAGTCTCTTGGTTCTCAATGTATTCATCAAACCTTCTGCTCGTTTCTACTACAATTGATTGATATTTTGATAAGCTGTCACGTACCTGTTTAATTCCTGAATGCAGTGATTTGATCTCATCATGCAAAGCATTGAGGTGGATTTCCTTGTCTTTTACAGTGAATTTAATAATCAGGGTAGGATCACCTACTAAATCAATTTTTGTTTGATTTGAGGCTTGGCCTACAAGTGTTTGATTTTGTTTCAACCCGAACTCTATATAGATGGATTTGAATCTGTAGAGCTCCGGGAAATCAAAGTGAAAATATCCATTTTCATCTGTTTCGGTAGTTTTTGCTAACCCTTTAACAAATACTCCAGCCTGAGGTCTTAATTCTTGATCGTGAAGTTGTCCTTTAAAAATAACTTGAGCTGAAGAACTATTACACAGACACAATATGAACGCTAGGATAGAAAGTCGTAAATACTTGTTTCGAAACATAATATCGCAATATGTGAAAAGTCTAATTAACTCCGTAGCGTCGGATCTTTAAATTGCCGAGTGTCAGCACTTCTTAAGGGGAGTTAATGTTTGAGTCCGTTTCGATACCAATGCCTATTCTATTTGCCTTTATTAGCATTAGAATGGAATTTGGAAGTTTCATGAAAACAAATCAAAAAAACGAAACCGGTTGTTTGTGAGTAATCTCATCAAGTTTTTCCTAGCTTTAAAGTAGAGTTATGTGAACGAAATACGATTTATGAACTCTTTGAATTAATAAAAACGAATATGACACTAGAAACGATAAGGGAAAAAGTTGCTGAGCAGCTTCAATATCACTCGTCTTGGCTTGACAAACTCAATGAAACAGAGCCAGGTAATTACGGAGTAAATGATAGTGAAGTGGAACTCAGTTCAGATGATGTTTTTGTTAATATTCCACAACGAACTTTTGAGTTTAAAAATGCACAATTCAATTTCGATGTAGAACTAGTATCCTCAAAAGATGGCTATTCTCACAAAAGCTCGAAAGTTGCAAATGGTAGAGGAACATTTGTTTTTATTGAGCAAAATGGTATTAAAATTGAAGACGTTGAAATTGATGTCGATCTAGACTTAATGGCATAATATGTAATTAAAATTATGATGTTATGGCATTAGTCAAATTCAATTATAATACTCATATATTCTGACCCTGAATTCAATTTCACAACTATCTCAGATAAAAGAAATTCCTGTCCATTGTAAAATTAGAGCGATGCAATCTGAGTTGAAGAGTTATATAGAATCGACCATCGAATAAGCAACTTTATTCAGCCATTTCAGTTTGGTTTCAAGCTTATGACCCCGACCATATTTGGGTTCACTCATTTTAGCCCCATGAGATCATCGATAATCTCCTCAATTACTCAGCCAACTCCATTTTAGACTGGACAACTTTTAGGGAAGCCGACATACCACTAAATGTCCTTCCTTTCTAGATCAATTTGCCAACATATTGCCATCAAGAATTTAAGAATTGTTTTATTTCAACAGCTTATTGTTAATACTTGTCCAATCCATCATAGGTGCAATGCTGATTTGTGAAAGCGGCTTTTTTTCTTGTTTCACTTTGATTTTCAAGGGTTTCATAGGGTTATAGCCTTCTGCTTTTTTTAGTTGTTTTTACTCATTTTAGGTTATTTCATTGATTTTTTGCCAACAATATGCCAACATTTCCTTGGGCGAAACTCATCGGAATAGGAAATTGAGCATGGCTAACTATAACATAATGGCACGTAAGGGAAAGTTTCTGTGTCAGGTACGTTGGACATCAAATGATAGTGATAAGCGGAGATCAAAAAATAAGACCTTTAAAAATAAATCTGCTGCAAAGGCATGGGGAAAACTGAAAGTTAAAGAGCTTGAAGTCAAAATTTCAAAGGGTGAAGAAACCCTAAGCCTTGATAACTCTATCAAGACACTTGGAGACTTAATTGAAGCTTATCTAGATGATTCATATGTACAAGCAGGTAGATCAAAACGGATGTCTCTTAAAGCTGTAACAAAATGTGATATTGCTAATAAGGATGTTCAAAAACTGCATCCCAAACATTTTGTAGACTACGCAAAAGAGCGAAAAGCCGCGGGTGCGAGTCCTGCAACTGTTGCAGCTGATATAAGCCACATTAGAGCTGTATTAAAAACAGCACGTGCATTATTTGATGTTAATGCCAATGAAAACCCTATCGTTCAAGCCCTTCCCACACTTCACACTTTGAAACTTATTGGTAAGTCAAATATTAGAACACGCAGACCAACAGAGGAAGAGGTTGATAAGTTGCTAATAGCCCTTAAGGAAAAAGAGAAAAATAGAAGCACAGTTATTCCATATTCTGACTTGTTCGAATTTTCAATTCTTTCATGTATGCGTGTAGGTGAAATATGTGAAATATTATGGGAAGACCTAAATGAAGATGAAGAATGGGTTTGGGTAAGAGACAGAAAAGATCCACGGAAGAAAGATGGCAATCACATGAAGGTTCCGCTCTTAGGCGGAGCGTTTGAAATTGTAATGAGTCAACCTAGAGACAAGCCTAGAATATTTCCATTCAATTCACGATCAGTTACAACCGGATATCGGAATACAAGGAACAAGCTTAGAATAGAAGATTTGAGGTATCATGATTTAAGACGAGAAGGTGCTAGCAGGTTATTTGAGCAAGGTTACCCGATAGAAAAGGTTGCACAGGTTACAGGTCATAAGGACTTGAATACTCTATGGCAGATTTACACAAACCTATATCCAGATAAGAAGAGATTCTAAGTGCCCACCCATTGATCTTTAGCCTCTTCGTGCTGGCGTTCAATATAACTAGCCAGGTCTTGTGTGTGAACCATCCATGGGGCTTTTTGAGATGGAGACAGCCGAAAGGCAGGAATGGGTAATGTACCAGCTTTGGCTTTATTTTTTGCGGTGCCTTCACTACATCCAAAATACTCTGTACATACTTTTTTCAATGGGATCGTTGGAGATTGAAATTTCATCAAAAGCATCATTTCTGTCTTGTTCATTTCTAGCCTTTCAATTCTATATAGGACTTTAGTCCTAATTGAGAATTGTGTCAAGATTTGTTCTCTATTTGTTTGGCCAAGTGAGGTTCACTTTGCGCTTTTGACACGGGCATCAATTCAGGGGATTTGATCTCCCCTGACGTGATGTCTGATAGAAAAAAGGCGATTTTAAAACTCTCTCTTATTAGGATTAATTCGATGGATCAAATGACCCTTTATTGCACCGAAGCAACACCTGATGTCCATTGATACACGAAGCCTTATACATGTGTTTTATCATAGACACTGTACCAATAAAGTTGTACGCTTGTAGGTATGGTGATATGCCTGATTACAAAGCCTACTAGGAGATATCTATCAAATAGAATTCTATTTTGATGAGAAAGGTAAAAGTCAACCGAGAGACTACCTGAAGAATAGGTACGCGAGTGACGTTAAGAAACTTGCTCACCTTTTTCAATTGATGGGCGATGTTGGGACGATTAGGAACATAGAGGAGTTCAGAAATGAGGGTGATAAAATTCATGCCTTCAAGCCAAAGGGCGCTTAAAAACAAGCGCTCGTTGCAAGAAAGGAACATACTATGAAGACAAAGGATAAAAAGAGATTCGGATCGGCTTTCGATAAGTTATTGAAAGATCCAGAATTCAAGAAAGATTATAACAAGGAATTCCAAGAGTTGGCTTTATCTGAACTGCTCCATGCCTTCATGGAAAATGATGGTAAGAGTGTAAGGAAACTTGCTGAACTAGCTGATATATCGCCCACGACTATTCAGAATATCAAATCCGGGAAAAGTGATGATATGAAGCTGAGTAACTTTTTGAATATCATTAAAGCGTGTGGCTTTGAAATGAGGATCGTAAAAGAAGGAACGTCCAAAGGAGAATCGCATTTGGGTACGGCTGGATAGTTCGTCTATCCTCTATAAGTCGTAAATGATTGAGTGAAACCCATCTCTAGTGATTACAAGATGATCTTCGACTTCAATTTTCATGATTTTACCTGCTGCCACAAAATTCCTTGTTAGAGATATATCTCTATGACTTGGTTTAAGATTCCCGGATGGGTGATTATGAGCTAGAATAAGGCTATTGGCTCGGCGTTTTAGTGCCATAGCAAAGACTATTCTGAGATCAACCACAGTTCCATTAAATCCACCCTTGGAGATAGAAGCTAAGGACATCACTCTTAGCTGACGATCTAAGAACATTGCCTTACATTCTTCAAGTAGATCAATTTGGTCAAAATCCCAAGATTGCAAAAAGACTTTATACGCATCTTGAGCACCCGTGATCTTTGGTCGATCACTGGCCTTAAGTTTGTTGCGGTAGGTCAGTTTTACTTCTTCAATTAAGCTCATTTGACACCTCACATTGCAAGTCATCTAGATATTGTGATGCTCGAGCTGCATGCGCTGAAGCTTTGAATATGAAAGTCTTGTCATCTTTTAGAGCTGATAGCCAACTCTTGATGTAAAGCGCATGATCTTTTGGTTGGCTTTGTTTGATGTTGAGCCGGGCACAAAGAAAGGCACACCCCAGCTCGGCAATGAGTTCTTCAAAAGCATAATCCTTCTTTTCTACCTTTCCCGTTATTCCAGCACGGTTAAGTCGTTTGCTAGACCCTGTCCAATGTGTTAATTCATGAAGCAGGGTGGCATAATAATTTTCAGTGGCTGTAGCGTTTTTGGTATCAATGAACAGCTTGGATTCTGGCATATTGATATAATCACCAATTGGTGAGTAAAAGGCTTCTTGAGATTCACTTCGAATATCAGCGCCGCTATTCTGGCAGAATTCATCTATAAGCTTATCTCGCTCTACTTGATCGATTTCTGGTATTGTTGGCCCTTGTTCTTCAAATCCTTCGACTTGGGAAGCATTAAAAACAACATACTGTCGAAGCATTGGAATCTTAATTTCTTGGCTTTCACCTTCACTATGACTGGAGTCTTCTTTGATTAATGTTTTATAAAAGATGATACGCGAGCCTTTTTCACCTTTTTTCACATGTGCTCCAATCTGTTGCCATTGCTTAAAGCTGGCCCATTTATTTGATGGCAAGCTTTTGGATTTCTGGTTAAACCACAGAGCAAGAATATTAACCCCTTGATAAGATTTTTTTGTAATAGGGTTTTCAGGAATTCCAAGTGCGGCAAGATTAGCAAAAGGTGGCTCGTAGTCCTTTAGATCAACTTGATCTAAAAGGTTGATGATATTGTTTGTGATGTCTTGTTGAATATCTGTTTTGGCCTTTTCATGAGGCATTGGTATTACTCCTTAATTGAGAAAAGTCGGGAGGAAGTACAAACCTCCTCCCGTAAGTTTAAGGGTGAGATTTATGACGGTTGCACTGAGCCTGTTTGTTCTGGTATCTCAGTTTGCGAGTTGTCTTTTTTCGCTACTTTATAGGCGAAAGTTGTGACTGCATTTTGCTTGTAGCCTTCAGGGGTATCGAAGCTTTTAGAGTTGTCTTCACCTTTGATATAGACCCATTCTCCTTTTTTAAGGCTCTGAGCCTCTTCAAAGGCATCGGTGAGATTACTTGAAACAAGCACATTGAAGTAATTGGTCACCGCTTTGATCTCCTGGTTTTGATCAAGATATTGTTTGTTCGAAGCAATTCTAAATTTGATGAATCTACCCTCGGCAATTGTTTCAGCATCTTTTACGAGTCGTCCAGATTTCATAGAAATATTAGTATCGCTATAGAGCGCGTCTTGTGTTTGGTTTTGTGGTGATTGGTCTGACATGTTTTTCTCCTTTATGTCTGTTTAATCCCTTTGGTAAAAGGGGTTATGGGGTTGGCCATAACCCTTGCCACGTGGTCGAACGGGGGGTGAGCAAATGGCAAGGCCGAAAAAACAACAAGGGGGATCACCCGCTTTGCACAACTGAAGTGAAAACGTAAGGCGGAAAAGTGGGGAAGTGTTTTTTTGCTGTTAAGACTGCCTTGCCATGCGCGAGGGGGAACGCCTAAAGGACGCTCTTGGCTTTAGCTACCCGTTCTGCTCTTGATATGTCCATAGCTTTGGCTGCCATAGAAATCATATCAGCCATTGTTGGCATCCTACCATCTAGAATGAATGATAGAAGAGCATCTGAATAATATTCCAATGCATTTCTCCAGTCGATAAAATGTTCACCTGAAAGCTCTTCTAAACTATCAAAGACACGACCGGCATCGGCACTGACATCACAGATCATATCTTCCATCGACATATCCTTTGATGATGGAATTTCATTGTCATTCGCATGATTCAATGAATATAGTCTCCCTGCGATACGGGCAACGATCTCGCCATAATAAAGTGTATTACTCATCCTTTTTCCTTCCACACATGAGTTAATTAACAAATTGAGACATAAGAATATATTCCTAAATCTCAGACACAATCAAGGGTTGTAACAGCACTGAATTATCGAGTCAAGTAAAAAGATTCACCTTTTGTTCTTTTAATCTGGTAAAAGAAAAATAGATCTGGCTCAGAAGATACTGCTACCATTCCATTATTGGATTGGAATATTTGGAACTGGCTATTTGGCAATTTGTAATTTAAAAAATTTGATGCCCGAGTAATGGTTCTGATTTTTCCCGGAGATAAATAAATCAATGTGAAGAAGGCTGAAGTCCCATCGATTCAAGTTTCACCAAATTAGCTTTGCTATTTCGCGTTCTTCTTTCCCGATAATGTTTAAGTATATTTCGGTGGTTTCTAATTTGGCATGACCTAGCCATTTTTTGACAAGGGTTAAAGGGACTATTGAAACTGCATGAACAGCAAAACCATGACGTAATCCTTTAGCACTACTACATACTCCTTGTATATCGGCTTCTTTCATGGTTCTCTTGATTTGCCTTGAGGCTGTGCGGAGGGAAAATGGCCATAAACACGATCCCGAACTGAGTTGTTTTTGTTCAATGTATGTCATCAAATCATTCAAAAGAAAATCGGGTAAAGGGATTTCGCGGTAAACCCCTTTCTGACGTTTTTTAAGGCTTTCAATAATTACTGCCTGGTTAGAGAAATCAATGCTGCGAACCATAAGGTTATGGATTTCAGCGATGCGTGCACCAGTATAACACAGTAGTTGACAAAAGAGCTTAGTTTCCATTTGTTGTTTTTGAGTGACTTCCAGAAACCTAAGCCTTTCTGTTTGATTCAGATATTTGCGCTGTCCATTCTGACTATGTAAGGATGTTGAGTTCTTGTGCATTAGACCTTCTTTCGAAATATAACTGTCCGAGTATTAGGTATTCTCGGACAAAAAATCAAGAAAAAATGACGTAACTGAATTGTTGAGAAAGCATTACTTGGCTTTCCAGGCTTTGTAGACAATTGACAAACGTCACCCATGAAAATAGAGCATGAATAAACCAATGGGATGCTCTAGTAGAACTCGAAGTCTCAAGGTCTTATCAATACATTAAAAGCCAAAGAAATAGGTGAATTTCAGATTTCGAGGAGATCTGACTTTAATATCAAGAGTTTCAAATTAAATATTTAGATTCTCTGGATAATGCTATCGGGTTTCATACTTTTATCTTTTGCGGAACTGCAATGATTATATTAGGAGAACTATTAATTAAAAAGTCTGTGAATAAGGCAGAGGTTAGTCGTAGAACAGGGATCAACCCATCGCGACTTAGTGAATTATCACTTCAAGCTTCTACTAAGCTTAGGGCTGATGAACTCTATTTGATTGCCTTGGCTATTGATTTAGGGCCAAGTGAAATTCTCACTGAAATCTGTGGTCATTTAAAATTAGCCTAATGACAGATATTCAGGCCCAAATAGAGGAACTAAAAGGAAAGCTTAATGAGGAGCTTCAGAAGGATAATTCTGACAATAGCATCGTTTTATCGCTTTCTCATGAAATTGCAAAATTGGACAGTGAAAATGTCAGGTTTTCAGTAGATGCAGGCATTATAAATAGGCTTGGTCTTGAGCTTGTTGGGAGACATGAAACAGCAGTATCAGAACTTGTCAAAAATGCCTATGATGCTGATGCTCTTGAAGTAAAGTTGATTTTTGAAAATGCCTGGGAAGTTGGAGGAACGTTAACCATTGAAGATGATGGTGTCGGCATGACAAGAGAACAACTTATTAATGGTTTTATGAGACTTTCATCAGCTGATAAAATACATAATCCAATTTCTGCAAAGTATGCAAGGTATAGAGCTGGGAAAAAAGGTATTGGGAGATTCTCAACACAGAGGTTAGGAACGAAACTGACTGTGATTTCTCAGACATCAGATTCGGATAATGCAATCCGCATCACAATTGCATGGAATGAATTTGAAAGTGACAAAGACCTACTTTTAATTTCGAACCAAATTGAAGCCATACCAAAATCGAAAGATGAAGGCACTACTCTATTAATTGAAGGGTTGAGAGATGCTTGGACGGATGCCATGATCAAGAGGGCTTATCGTTATACTTCCGACTTACTTCAACCCTTTCCTTTGTCTGAAAATCGCAAAAAATCTGAGTCAGAGAGAGTTGATCCTGGGTTTAAAAGTAAATATTTCCGAAAGTATGAGGGAGATCATCTAGAACCTATCATTGATGATAATGAAGCGTTCTTTCAGCATGCACTTGCAGAAATTGAGGGATTTGTTCTAGACGATGGACAAGGGTGCTGGAGTTTAAAGAGCGATAAATTGAACTTCCCAGAGGACGTCTTTTTTATTGGTAAAGAAAGAAATAATGACAGATCAAAATTTTCTTACATCCGAGATGTTCATTTCAAGTGCTACTATTTCATTTATGAACAAAATCTTCTTTCTAAACAGACACTAAGCTTTATTAGGTCAGTGGCAAATGATTCAGGTGGTATCCGTTTGTACAGAAATGGATTCAGAGTTCTCCCTTATGGCGAAAAAGGAAATGACTGGATTGGTTTAGATGAGTCTGCAAGAAGAAGAAGTATTACCGCGACACACCAAAATATTAGCTTTTTTGGATTTGCCGAAATCACTGATCAAAGTGGTGAATTTTTTCAAGAAACATCTAGTAGAGAAGGACTAATTGAATCTGAAGCTTTTACTGAACTGTCAGATTTTATTTATAGATCAATTATAAGCGCAGTTTTAAAGGTGGCTGAGCTTAGAAAAAGAAAAGGGACTGCCGGCCAAAAAGACTGGGAAAAAAGAGAAAAGAAACCTGCTGAACAGGAGGTTGATGAAGCAATATTTGAATTAGAAACATTAATTGAGAATGAAGACCCTGACAGTGACGATAAGGGCTCAACAAGCTCATCTGATTCAAAAAGCCAATTCAAAGAAAAAATTCACAAGCTAAAGGCGGGTAGAGAAAAGGAAAAAGAGGAAAAGAAAGAATTGATTGAGGAAATCAATATGCTTCGTATCCTGGCGGGATTAGGTTTGGTGATAGGCGAGTTCGTTCATGAAATTGATCGATTCTTACCAGCATTTGATACAGATATTAGATTTTTGAAAAGAGCTGTTTCTGATTTATCGGAAGCACTAGCTAGAACAGAAAGGCTTGACGAAAATCTAAAAAGCTTTTCCACTTATACGGCATATTTTTATGAAGCCATTTCAAGAAATGTATTACGAGATTTAGACCCTATAGAATTAAGAGATGTCGTATATGATTTTGAAGAGGTTATTCAGGAGGATATTAAAGCCTCCAATTACATTTTTCACAAGCCAATATTTGAGGATTACGATTTATGGACAGTCCCGATGCACAAATCTGAGTGGGCATCAATTCTTTTCAACTTCTACATAAATTCTAAAAAAGCAATAAAGCGAGCCGAAAGCAAAGGTGAAATCCAAATAAAATGTGGACGTGAGGAAGGATACGTGTTTCTCGAATTTTCCGATGACGGTGACGGAATACCAATAGAAAATAGAGATAAAGTATTCAATGCTTTTTTCACGACAACCTCAGCAGCAAGTAGAAACGAACCAGAAGGCGAGTCTCTCAGAGGAATTGGATTAGGTTTAAAAATTGTCAAGGATATAGCTGAGAGCTATGGAGGTGATATTTTGGTAACAAATCCAGAAGAAGGATTCAGTACAACAATGAGAATTGAGATACCTCAAAAAAAGGAATTATTAGATGAATAAGGCAAGCTATATATACATAGATGACTTTGCGGACAAAAGTGTAATGGCCATAAAAGATGGTCTTAAGGATACGGAAATAATAAACGTTGACTTCTTTCAGGTTTCTGAATTCAAAAACATGATTTCCGAATTTGAAGGTCAGTTGAAAAAATATGACGGAATTATACTTGACTTGAGATTGGATGGTAACTCTGAAATTGACGTAAAGTTTACCGCTTCAGGTCTTGCTCAGGAGTTACGGAACCGAAGTGCTGCACATGAAGGGATTAAAGATGTACCAATCATTTTATGTTCAACAGATAAAAAAATACGCGAATATTATAATAGAGATCATACAAGTCACGATCTTTTCGATTACCGCTTTGTCAAAGATGTAAGTCCGAATTGGGAGAAAATCGCTTTGAAACTTCAATCCATTGCTAATGGGTATGAGGAATTAAAAGAAGTAAAAGGAAATTTGAATAAAATTCTTGGGAGAGATATAAAGCCAGTGGACTCTCGTATAATGGGAAAATTCATTGATACCGAATCTGTGTTTCCTATTCACGAATATTCTCAACACTTTTTGAAAGAAGTTATTAGAAAATCTGGTCCACTAATACCAGAAAAACTCTTTGCGGCTCGATTAGGCATTGACATTGCGAAATCTAGTGATTGGTCAAACCTTCTTAGGAAATTCTTTTTAGATGCAAAATATAATGGCATTTTTTCTGATTCATGGGAAAGATGGTGGATGGATTTGATTCAAGAAAAATTCAAATCTCTCACAGGAAAAAGGTTGGCCTCTTTAAATGCTGAACAAAGAGTAAAATTAATCAAGGACGCGACCAACTTAAACGAAATAGTTACTGCAAAACCCATTGAGAAAGCTGTAAGTACAAATTACTGGACTCTTTGTGAATTTTTTAAGAAACCTCTTGATCCATTAGAAGGGTTTAAAATTCACTACACAAAGGAACCTAAGCCGTGGCAAGATCAAATGTATTTGTCATTTGAAGCTGCTTCCGAAAGACGAGGAATTAAAGAAGGCCTAAAGGTTAATTCTGAGGAAGTGGAAAGACTTGAATTAGCAAAACAAGCGTATCGTCACAACAAATGAATGTTCCTAGCAACATAATGAAAATTAGGCTTGAAAGAGCAAATGAATTAACAAGGTATGCTCAATTGATCGAGAAGTTTGATATTGCAGATACTTTTCCACTGCATCAAGCTGCAAAGAAGCTTAAAGATAAAGCAAAGGCATTCCATAAGCCCAAGACGACTGATTACTCCTGTTGGGGATACTCAATTGAAGACCTGATACTCTATTTACCAGTTACCGGCCGCCATATATATCCCAATACAATTTCATCTCTGGAAATATCAATTGATACGAGTATTTTGTGTGACCATCAAATTTGGGGATCCTACAATGACCCCTTCATTCAGATGAATTTTCGAACTAGAATTCGTGGGATTGATTCGTCTGGCACGTATTCTTTTGGTTTTCACATTGATAAGCATGATAATAGTGTAGATACTGATGAGATACATCCAATTTATCACATCCAGTATTTACCAAGAACCGAATCTTCTATTGCAACGGGTCAAGTCCTCTCAATGGATACACCCAGAATGATGCATTTACCGGTAGATATAATACTTGGTACAGACATTGTTTTGGCGAATTTCGCACCCGAAGTATGGAACAAAATGAGGAATGAAAATGAGTATCATTCCATTTTCAAACTATACCAAGAAAGCTTTTGGCGTCCATATATTCATACGTTTGCGTCAAATTGGATGTTCGATCCTAGTGATCTTTCCTGGAATGGCAAACATGATATTTGTCCAAACCTTTCTGGCAGATGAAAAGAGAATTCTTTTCATATCTCAAGTCATATTCCGTCGATCCGAAAAAGGTTGACAGGATAATCGTCTCGAATTTCCTTTATTCAAATAATGTCGAAAGGTGTAATAATAAACTCATCGATAAACTCAGAATAAAGAAAGATGATTTGGATTATGAGGAATTTGAAAAGATTACCAAATCGCATTCTATAGTCAGCATCGAAGACTTAATTGAAGCTTTTGAATTTGTTGTTTCGCCAGAAGAAAAGATCGTTACAGGTGCTGTTTATACTCCGAGCTATATCAGAGAATATATTGTTAATCAAACAATTCACGGAGATAGTGTAATCGCCTCCTCATTTCGAGTGTGTGATCCTGCATGTGGATGTTCCGGGTTTCTATATACTGTTGCCAAACGAATTAAGCAGATCAGTGGGAGAAGTTATTATTCAATTTTTAAAGAAAATCTATTTGGCTTAGATATAAAGAACTTCTCAGTTCAACGATCCGAACTCCTACTCACGCTAGCTGCCATTATTGATGGCGAAGATGAAGAATCCTTCGCTTTTAACATTCATCTCGGAAACGCACTGAGTTTCAAATGGAATAATCACATTGATGAATTCACCGGATTCGATTCCATAGTTGGAAATCCACCATATGTTTGCTCCAGGAATATTGATGAAGAATCAAAAGATTTAGTTCTCAATTGGTCAGTAAGTAAATCTGGACATCCTGATTTGTATATACCATTTTTTGAACTTGGAATCGCTATTTTGAAACCTAGCGCTACACTTGGGTATATTACTATGAACACCTTTTTCAAAAGTGTAAATGGTCGTGCATTAAGGGAGTACTTTCAGAATCAAAAACTAAATATGGACATATTGGATTTTGGATCATTTCAAGTCTTTGAATCAAAATCAACATACACTTGCATATGTCTCATCAATAATTCTCATTCTGACGTCTTAAACTATGTGAAGCTATCAAACATTGATCATTTACTATCTGATGGAATGTTCTTTGATTCAATAAATTACGAGAGTCTTGATACTGAAAAAGGCTGGAATTTACAGGAGAGAGATATTTTGAATAAAATAGAATCCGTAGGGACTCCTCTAGGTAAGAAATTTACTTCCAGAAATGGAATTGCGACACTCAAAAATGATGTCTACATCTTCGAACCAGTTGAGGAGAACGGCCATTTATTTAATATGCAAAATGGCAAACATTATCCAATTGAGCGAGAAGCTTGTGTTGATGTAATTAATCCAAACAAGCTTACCAAGCTAGATTCAATAGATAGCCTTCGAAAGAAAATAATTTTCCCATACGAATTTGAAAAAGGGCAACCAACTATCATCCCTGAGGAAAAATTTAGAACGAAATTTCCAAATACTTATAACTATTTACTTTCAAAAAAAGAGCTACTTGCAAAACGAGACAAGGGAAAAGGTCGAGATTATGAATTCTGGTATGCATATGGAAGAAATCAATCTTTAGAAAGATACCCGTTCAAACTTTTCTTTCCTCATATTTCACCTTCAATACCGAACTATGTAATAAACGACGAGTCATCCTTACTTTTCGTCAATGGACTAGCCATAGTTGGAGAAAATAAACGCGAATTAGAATACTTAAGCAAAATCATGTCTTCTCGACTGTTTTGGTTTTACATAGTAAATTCCAGTAAACCATATGGTTCGGGCTATTACTCACTAAGTAGTAATTACATCAAAAATTTTGGAATATTTGACTTTTCAGACGAGCAAATCGAACAGCTAATTGAACTAAGAGGTAAGAAAGAAATCGATGACTATTTAGAACAACTGTATGGAGTTACTCTGAATCTGCCTGAACGGAATTTAAAGTCTCAGTCAATCACAATATCTGATCTGAATGACAGTACTCAAATAAGGCCAGTCAAAGAGTGTATCTGAGTATTAAGTGGCGAAAAAAAGCTATTTGCTTTTGTTCAATATTGCCACTTCAGGAATACATATTTAATCCCTATTTCACAAAAATTCAATCGAGTACAAGCAAACATGATTATAGCTCGGTGTGATGCATAATTGTTCTCGTGTCATTACTGCCTTTAAGGAAATTCTATTTTCGACACTAAGTAATCTTTCATTAAACGGTAAATGAACTTGCTTCTTAAATGGCTATTTAGGAATGACTATGCCATATGAGCCAGTAAAAGTTCATTTTGGCATACTATACCTAATTTTCGGACACAATAGGACGAAAACAGCAGTTTTCCTTTAGTCCATTTCAAAAACCGAAAATCACATGCGATACCTATTTGCTCTCATATTGAGTGTTTTATTCTCATTGTACCCAGGATGCGCACAAAAACATGAAAAAGAAGAAACCATTTTCAGACAAGCCGGAAATTATTCTTCCAAACATGAAATAGTAACTATAGCAGTTTTGAGAGGCACTCATCAGCGAGAATTATATGACAAAATCATAGGGATATTAAGTGATAAACTGGATTCAATGAATGTGCCACATAAGTTTTTTCAAGAGTATCATAGCAAGCCGGGAACAGGTTTCGACTACTTCATAAACAATGATATGAATGGGTCCTTTGATGCTTACGAGTTTCTAGCCTTGCTTCCAAGGATACAAAGACGATTTAAACAGGAGTATTCTGATAAAGACTAATAAGTCTTAAGTCTATTTTGTTTAAGGCTGTTAGTACAAATTCGTGCTTTAGATTCAATCAAGAACTAGATATATGGCTGTAAAAAGATTGCAGCAACGAGTGCTACAATCATCGTAATCATCAAACCTACCATCCACCGGACAGTATTATCTAGCTTATCATTGGCCAATGCCTGCTGTTGAGACAAATATTGTGTTTGTTCATGAAAGGCTTTTTCAATTCGTCTTTCTGTGTCCATTAATTGCTCCATTACCCAAGGCTCTGCCGCAACATTGACAGACATTTTTGGATTTATATTGTTATCACTATTCATGTATTAACAATATCATCAATCAATACAATTTTCAATTAAGTCCAGGGAAACCGCTAACATTTACCTTGGTTTCTACATGCTGTTCGACTTTAGTCGAATAGATACTATCATCAGCCAATTTTTTTGCTTCCTGATCCTGGGTTTCTGTTGCACTGGCATGAAGTGTTTTAGTTCCTGTTTCTCTACCAAGCTGATGAATTGCTGCGACTTTTTGATCGTTATTTAATTCAGAATTATTGTTGATGACCTCAAGTTCAGTCTTGGCATTTAAGACACGTTGCTCTCTTTGACGTTTTTGGCTATGTATGTTTTCCAATCCTGCAAATTGCCTATCTAATACCTCGTTGCCCTCAAGCGTTTCCTTGCGCACTTGCTCAAGTAACAGTAATAATTCTGCATCTGAGGAATTTTCTGAAATTCCTGTTTCAAAGTGATCCTCCATAATCCTGTGAGCTTCAGGCCTGTCTAATTTTCCACCATCCTCAAACCCAAGAAGAACATTATCAATATCGTTGAGCCTTTCAATATTCAAATCCCACTGATCCCGGTTCGCCTGCATTTTTGTTTCTAATTCCTGGATTTGAATGCTTAATTCGGTAAGCTCTTTATCAAAACGCTCTATCAGGCGGTTGTAGGCTTCATTGACCAAATCGTTAACCACACGCATAAACTCATCTTTTAAACGTTGTTTGTGTTTGGCTTTTTCACTGGTAGGATGCGTTTCTGATTGATCATTATAACGAACTGGGCCGCCGACATCAGGCAGCTCGCCACGTATCCCATGATTATATAGATGCTTCTCTTTTTCTAGTGCTTTTTGATGTACGTCTTCGACGGCTGTATCTGTCATTTCCCACCTTCATATACCTCACCATTTTACCCTGGTAGGAGTTAATTTTTTGATAAGAAGAGGTAAAAAATTCTGTGGTTTTTCAAATCTGATAAATAATTGAATAGCTGAAAGACTCTCTTTGAAATACCTATAGGACATCCATATCCCTAAATTCAAATTCACAGGGCTGCATTTGATTCCGATAAGCCGCTAAGGAGCTAAGCACAAAGAACAAGGCCCAAAAGAAACGGAATAAACAAGCGAAAGGAAAAGCGGGGGCTTTATGCCGTCCCTTTGGGCTATGTTCGGTGCGGGCTATCTTTGGCTTTCGGAAGGAGAAATGAAGCCTTAATCCAAGAGTCGATTATTAGGAACACTGTTACCAAGTGGGATCGAGCGTTAGGGATAGAGCCAGCTACCATGTAGCGGTGATAGCCCGACCCGCAGGGTAACGCCCAAAACACGCATTTTGCATTAAATTGAGAATAGAGTTTGTTTATACTTTTCTAATAAGTTTCTTTCCTTTAAATCTTTCCAAGTCTTGACATTACTTTCCAAGTTTTCTCTATCAAAAGAGACCGTATAACGAACCGATTGATCTATAGCCAAGGCATTATATAGGCGGACTATTTTGGGCGAAAGTTTCAGGTAACTTCTATTATATCCCGAATAGACAAAGACCATTTGAGATGAAACGGGGAAGATGTACTTCAGCTCATCCAACTCTTTAAACTGTTCCGCACGCCTTTCATAAACAGTTGGATTGTCGGTAAGGATGAATATCGGATCATCACAGGTGAAAACTTTGTAATGAGGTTCCTTTTCTAGGTTTTTACTCGCTTGCGAAAGGGTAAGTTTAGAAAAGGCAGTCTTTTGATGTTTGCCAAGTGCTTTCAACAGACCGGAATCCTCAATACCTTCATTGATTACATCACTTAACCTTTTAGCGGCTGGATCTTGTGCTGGAATCCTCCAGAAGAGATTCATAACAAATAAATGGAGCCCATAGAGAGGACCATTAGGGATTTCTTCATTCCCTTCGGTATATGACTTCAATTCCCGAAAGAACTTGCTGTAATACGTGTCGAGTTTATTGTAGGTATAATCTTCAATTACAGAAGAGGTACCTGTATCAAATACCATCGTATTACGATGTTTTTCAAAGAAAATGCTCTTAGGAGGAACAGGTTTATTCCTGATTTTCCCTTGCCCACCATCTTCAAGTTTGTCGTAAACAAATACTTTGTTATCTGCATTCGTAAAGCCTTCGATAAGAAACTTAGGGATGTAATGATGACGCCACGAAGCATCAGTCTGCGCGTTCTTCGAACGTTTATTTACTTTTCCCAAACTCATCTATTGACTTTATAAACATAAATTGGGATGCGACCCCAAACTCGTCAAAAACGAGTATAAATTTAATGTTTGAAGTAGGTTATTAACTAGGTTTTTGATTTCTAATACATGCTTATCATCTCAAGAAAAATCTTGACAGATTTAGGCATTTATTCCTATAGTGTAAGGATGCTTAGAAATAAAAAATGCACGCCGAAAACACGCCGAAGGCAAAAAGAAAAGGAGCTACAAAATCGTAACTCCTTGATTATGAAGTGGGCCCACCAGGGCTCGAACCTGGGACTTACTGATTATGAGTCAGTTACTCTAACCAACTGAGTTATAGGCCCTGAAAACTTGCTTGTTTTCAATAGGAGCGCAATGTTAGTGCTTAATGTGAATATTTCCTAGTTGATTGAATGCATTAATAATTGCTATCAAAAAGCAAACACTTCTCTACGCAGAAATTTAATAGCAATCACACATAAGCCAGCAACTTTTCATAATATGAAAGCGATTCTTCATAAAGTCCATGAAATTGCGCAGGCAGGTTACGCTCCTTGACCTGTTGTTTAGCAAATCCCGTAGACCCGTGCACATTATTGTACCAGTATTTCGCCCAGACGCCATCTTCTTCTAATTGATGAGGCTCCCATTTAAGCATGGTTGGCTGAAATTCTATTTCGAGCTTCGAACATAATTTCCTCAACTGTCCTTCCGGATCACCCAATGTTTGATTTGATTCAATCACAACAGGAGCATGCGCTCCATACTTCACCACATGCTCCAATAGTTCAAACTCTTCTTTGAGTCCAATATCTGGTAATGTCGGTTCTTCAATGATCTTGATGTAGGAGGTAATAATGTGCTTTGGGTCTCTGATCAGAAACATGTTTTTCATGCCATTGAGATAGCTCCAATCCAAACCCACATGATGATGTGCCATGTTCTTAATGAATACGACCTCATGTTTTTCATGTAATTCATGAATTTGTTCTACTATTATCCTGGGATCACCCTCCATTTTGGCAATGATCTCTTCCCGACCAGGGTGATCCATGCCGGTTTCCAGTAGGTAATAGGCATAGAATGGTTCATCGACGACTTTGACCTGGGAATGTTGTGCAAAAGAGTACATCAGAGCGGTCGAAATATTCCGTGGACCTGATATCACATTGATTATCATGCTGCGAAGAAACGTAAACCGAACTTCCTGACAAAACCAGATGGAATTATGATCCAATATCTAAAGAAACATAGTGAGATCTATTGATAACACTTGAGTTGCCAGTGATGACCTGACCAAAGAAGGTATGGACTGACCACCTTCTGGCGAAGGAGTAATAATCGGCCCTTCAACGGTTCCTTTAAATCCGTGATGGTATCCAATGCTAATTTCTAAAAAGTCGTTCACGGTATAGGTCGAGCCCAAACTAGCTGCATGCTGTACCAATGCAGGAGCCGCAGTACTAAAAAAGGAAAGCTCTTCGTCAACTGGATTGGTATTATAAGAATACCCGCCCCGAATGATAAAAGGTTCGGAAAGGAAGTATTCTACCCCAAATCCAAGAAAGTAGGCGTCATCCCATCCAAAACCTTTTACTGCCAGATCCGATCCAAACCCCCTACCACCTAATCCTGGTGTTGAAGAGAAATTGATCATTCTGGCTTCCACCGCAAGCACTAAGTCCTTCAATCCTTTGTAAGCTCCTCCGACAGATATGATCATCGGATAATCAAGTGGGGTCCTTGCCAGGTTGCCCAATCCATCTCGAGTACTATACTCAAAATCCTCAAAGTATTGACGGCTTTTGTAAGTCAACCCAAGACTCAAGTCTTCATTATTGTCATAGAACAATCCAGCATGGAATCCATAGCCCATTGACGTGGTTTTATCGTCGGATGGATAAACTACCTGACCATTTACAATCATTGGCACTGCAGTACTGATTGGGGCCAGCTCCAGTGAAGCCCAATTAAATGTGGGAGTAAAACCAATGGAAAGCTTATCGTTGATCTCGTATGCGGTGGTCAGTGAAATTTGAAAGAGCCGATATTGTGATTTTACATCGCCGAACAAAAGAGAAACAGGACTGGATTCGGAAGATTGATAGTCCACGCCAAAACCTCCAATCCCGGCTGCAGTCAAACCGAAACTCCAGCGGGAATCAGGATTGTAGATATACGAAAGGGTCGGAAGGAAAGTCGGCTTGGAATCATCCTCCAAATTTCCAGCGAGGATTGAGCCCAATGGAAGTCGCGAATCCAGGAGTGACAGATCTAATTCAGCATAATTTCTTGGACTTAATGTGATTAATGAAGTACTAATTTCTAACGAAGAAGGTAATTTGGAAATCGCTGCGGGACTCCAGGTAAGTGCTGTACTTGGATTCGTAGCATATCCTGTCCCTACTCCAGCCATGCCAAAGCTCCTGGCTCCTGATCCATTTAGCACGTGACCGGTTTGACCGTAGGTCGGCTGAGTAAAAAGATAAAAGATGATGAAAAATGACAGATAATTTAACTTCATTTTGGTATATAGATTTTCGATCGTTACAGTTGGTTGGATAAAGTTTTCTCGTCGTTTTGCTAACCGCTCATTTTTGATTTGCAGATAAAATAGAAGGCCTTGCAACCACAATGGTCCTTAGCTTTAGTCTTGCCAGAAGTCCCACCATTCCAGCTATTGAACTCATCTTGCCTCAATTATGACTAAGGTTGTATTGCGATCCAGTAAATTCAACATCGGGCTGCTTGTAACTGTGGATAGGAATACTAAAAGTGAAGGTAGAGCCTGATCCCACCTCGGACGAAATGAGAAATTCGCCTTTGTTCTTTTTAACAAAATCAACGCAAAGTTGAACACCTAACCCCGTGCCCATTTCCTTATCTGTTCCAGGCTTTGTGAAGTGAGTATTTGGGTCAAGAAGACTCTCTACCTCCTCCTCGCTCATCCCTACGCCCTGATCAATAATTGAAACAAATAAATAACCTTCTTTTCCTTCGAATTCAATAGAGATCGCACCACCAGGGTTACTAAATTTTATGGCATTAGCGAGCAGGTTTCTGATTACGAATTCAATCGTGCTCATATCAGCGTAAACTTTTGAATACGTATTTTCTTTCACCTGAATTTTCAGGTTTTTCCTTTTTAAATCCTCTCCGAATAGATCCACGCATCTTCTTGATACTTCTTTCAAGTCAAAGCATTCGATTCTCAGGGTCAGAATACCCATTTGAGATCTCGCCCAACTCAACAAATTATCGATGAGTAGTTCGACATTCTTTAGAGAGGTCTCAAGCCTGCCCAGAATTCCTTTCATTTTCTCATGATCCAGATCTATTGAATCGTCATTCAGGATCCGAATGAAACCTGTAACCGTTCCGATGGGCGACCTGAGGTCATGGGAAATGATTGAAAATAGCTTGTCTTTGATAAGAGAAGACTGTTTCTGCTTTTCTTCGGACCTCTTTAATTGATTATTCAAAAGTTTAAGTTCATTGTTTTGACTGGACAGTTTCTTGTTGTTGGACTCCAACTCCCTTCTGAGGGCATTTTCTTTCAAAAAGTATTGATATCTAAATCTTGATAACCAGATACCTGCAAATGCGATGGAAAAAAGCAAGAAAGCGCCATCTTCTACAAATAGCCCGAGAGATAATCGTCCTGAATTGAAAGCAAAAAACACATAAGAAACCAGCGCAATGGTGCCAAGTGCCAGCGAATGGCCCCAATGCCAAAGTAGAAAAAAGGACGAAATGATAAATACCGCTGAGTAGTTGATATTGTACATCAACACATGATCGACCGGTACCATAGAAGAAACATATGAAAGGAAGATCACAAGCGGTACCAGGCATAAATAAGCAAGCGCATTCCCAGAAAGTTTACCTGTAAAATTCGAATAGAGTGCTACGATAAAATACAAGATCAATCCAATTCGGATTGAAAATAATTGTCTCCATTCATTATTATCAAAGAAGAAAGCATCAGGAAATATGGGAACCAGTATGATGGTTATCCAGATCATCCTGCGATGAAGCCTCAATGATTCCCGGGAAAGGGATAGGATATCGAAAGAGGTGATTTCTAAAGGAAATCTGGCATCCGCCTGACTTTGTTTAGCAGAATCCACAGGGACATCCTTCCTAAATTTCACATCCATGAGGATGATCCCCGAACAGTAAGACATAAAAGTAACCGCAAACACCAAAACCAGCGTTTCGTGCCAATCCAGCGGATACCATTTCAACAAGTTTATTAGTTCCGCATCACATATGAATAAGACGATAAATTCAAAAAATACCAGGGCAATCCATAAAGCACTGTTCCGGTTTACCTCGTAATCAGAAAAGATCAACGAAAAAAATGGAGAACACATCAACCAATACAGAGCTGGGGATGATATACCTCCGCTAAAGATCACTTCTACCAAAAACATGATATTGGCATACATGGCCAATAGATTGACTGACCCCAGCAACGAATGTCTGCGTTTTAGATGAAAAGCAACATGAACGGTTCCAAGTGCTCCAAAAAATCCCATAGCACTTGCTATTTTGAAGTCAATCAGAAAAAAAGAAAGACTCGTTACCAAAAGGAAAAGAAGAGACAGCACCAGTGTATGGATGAGCACCTTCCTTTTATGCCAGTCTTCAAACTCAGGGCTAAAGGATTGACCAAAAAATTGATAGACTTTATTCATATTCAATCTGATTGACAATCATCCTTTGCACGATCTCTTTCGTTAGCGGCTTCGTAAAAACATCAACAACATACTTTCTTCTTTTCATTAATTCATCTTCCAATAAGCACGACGACAGAATGAATATTGATGGAATTTTTTTCAATGAGGGAGCGACTAATTCAAATTGATCCAAAAATTCTTTCCCGCCCATAACTGGCATATTAATGTCCAACAGTACGATATCTGGCATTTCCAATCCATCGGTTGATCGTTCTTCAAAAGTTCGGATGGCCTCCAGTCCATTGTAAAATGATTCCGCCTCAAAACCGTGTACCAACTGCTTGAAATGTAGCCGGTAGAGCGAATGGATTAAATCATCGTCATCAATAATGTATAGTTTCATTTTCGGTAGCGTTAGTCAGGTTATATTTCTGTTCTCACAAGCGTAGATCAACACCTTTTCTCCCACTTGCTGGATCATTTTACTGGCCTCTGTCTACATCCATTTACGAGGTAATTGCCTGTCTCAGATTGTTGTCGCTCAAAAAAGAAATAGCTGATTTATCCGTTGACGATCAAAAAATTAGCTGCTAAAATCCTATTTAAAAGACGGATTACGTTTTGTAAGATCATTGAAATATCCGTTTGAGTATTTCCAACCCATCAATACTTAGTCTACACCAGAGCATGAATGTGAGTTGTCCCATCCATTTTGAAAGATTTGAAGGCAGCACTTTCTAAATAATGATTTATTCCAAGTTTAAGAAAGCAATTCTGTTTCAAGAGCACTGATTATTTCCCATCTTTCGGGAGGTAACCTCAAACTCTTCTTTGAGTCCAATATCTGGCAATATCGGCTCTTCAATGATCTTGATGTAGGATGTAATAATGTGCTGTGGGTCCCTGATCAGAAACATGCTTTTCATGTCATTGAGATAGCTCCAATCCAATCCACATAATGATGTGCCATGTTCTTAATGAAAAACAAAATCAAACTGAAGGGGTGGTTTTCTCGTTGAACCAGAAAAAAAACGTTAATAGTAAGGGTTTAGTCTTATTATTTTTTTATATAACTGCTAGTGTTAATTAACATTTATCATTACATTTACTTGAAATGACGTTAATCCACCGCTTAGGATAGCGCATACATCGCCGACATCTAACACCAAAAAGGACCATGTGAATCCGCTCGGCGGAGCCATGCATTTTTTCCCCCAATTCTTACTTTTTTAACCCATCAGTAAACCTTATGATAAGTCAGTTGCAATAGACAGAAATTACACATCCTGATCATCAATCTATTTCCGTCCTGCACCTTATTCTGACCCAAGATCATTTGCCTTTGAATAGAAAATATTTGTTTGTGAGTACCGCCCCATTTGATGGTGGCGCTGAAAAAAGCTTGTTCACTTACCTATCTGGGTCAAGTGCAGTCAGCCATGTACTTATTGTTCATACAAATACGAGATTAAGTCCTGAAATTCAAAAGGTTAACGAGGTTTACCGCCTTCCATTTGCGTGGTTTGTTAAAACCTACAATCCCCTACTCCTATTACAATTTGTGGCCAATTGGATCTATTGTTCCATCCACATCTTTCTCATTGCCAAAAAACACGGTGTAAGCATTGTATTCGCCAACACATTTAAAACTTACTTATTTACCCTATTGACCAAAGTACTGATCCGACTAAAACTGATCGTGTGTTTACGGGATAATTTAAGTGCAGTCTGGCAAAAAAAGATGCTATTTATATCCGATCAGATCATCACAATTTCCGGTCACATTCAAGATCAGCTTGATCATAAGGAGTCAGCGCAAGTAATTCACCCATGCGTGAAGCAAACAAACATTTCCCCAATAAAGGACCCTTTTGCAAAAAAACAGCCTGGGCAATTGATCATTGCTACGATAGGGCAACTTGCTCCCTGGAAAGGTCAGTTAGCCTTTTTAAAGTTGGCGGAAACATTCAAATCCAATGACCAAATCAAATTCCTGATCATTGGTGATGATCAATCGAACGCTAATCAATCTTACCGTAATCAGGTTATCCAACAGGCCGAATCCCTGAAAAACGTCCAATTTCTTGGTCATGTGGAACAAGTCGGTCTCCTTCTCAAAAAGATCGATGTGCTAGTCCATCTGGCCCAGGACGAACCTTTTGGCCGGGTGATCGTGGAAGCCATGCATGCCAGAAAAGCAGTGATCGCACTAAGATCCGGGGGCATACCTGAAATCATTGAACAAGGAAAAAGTGGCCTATTAGTTGATCAGGAATTGGCACTTTTCCAATCTCGAAAAGCTATTCTTGAGCTTTATGAGTCACCGGCAAAAAGACTGATCATGGGCCGTGAAGCCCACAAACGTGCGCAACGATTCACCGATATGGACTTCCATATTCATCAAGTCAATCAACTTCTAAAATCCGTCCATGCGCGCTAAAAAGGTATTGATTAATGCGATGCATTTAAGGGGCAATTTCAGTGGTGTACATCGGTACACAGAACATTTGCTTCGTCATATGGAGAATTCGGACTTGCAAATCGACTCCTTACAGCCCATCGATCGAACGACCACAAGCAACCTATTCCCGAAAACATTGCCGAGGTTGAATCGTGTTTGGTATGAGCAGATCAGGATGAACCGTGACTTCAGGTCTGGTGAGTATGGTCTCTACCATGCTACAAACTACATACTACCATTGTTTTGGCAGGGACCTTCCGTTTTGACGGTTCACGATACCATAGCACTGGATTTTCCTGAACTCTGTAAGGACGAAACCGCCTTATATTATGGGCTTATGCTCAGGCACTCCATAGAGAAAAGCAACCGCGTATTAGCTGTTTCAGAGCAAGTTAGGCAAGACATCATGAGACACGCCCATATTCCTAAGGAGCGAATTATGGTGACTCAATTAGGGGTGGATCCTGCGTTTAAACGCCGACCATTTCAAGAAGACCTTGCAAGAGTACGCAAGAAGTATGATCTACCAACTAGTTATTTCCTGTTCGTGGGTAATCTGGAACCGAAAAAGAACTTATCTCGGTTGATTGAAGCATTTCATCACCTGTTACCACAATTAGATGAAAGCTTTCAACTCGTCATGGCTGGCCAAAAAGGTTGGAAGTATATGGATATCTTCAAAACGATCGAACGATTGAAAATTCAATCCCGAGTCCGATTATTGGACTATGTCCCTCAAAAAGACCTTCCAGCGCTCTACCACCAAGCTTCAGTTTTCGCCTTTCCTTCTTTGTATGAGGGCTTTGGCTTGCCTGCCATTGAGGCCATGGCTTGTGGTACACCTGTTTTAATATCAGATCGAGGCGCATTACCGGAAGTTACGGGTGGATTTGCCCGACAGGTAAATCCGCTTGACGTGCATGAAATATCAATAGGTCTTTTTGAACAATTGACGCAATCCAAACAAGAAAGGCTCATTGATGCTCAGGAATGGGTAAAGCAATATCAATGGGCAAAAACAGCTGAAAAGACCCTGACAGTCTATAATGAAGTGTTGGAAAACGCTGTTTTCGCATGATAGAGAAGATTCGACAATTACTTAAAAGAAAGATCATCGCATCCACTGCCGGTCTTCTGCTCATTACCTTGGGCATCAAGTTGCTTGGGTATGGAGAAAAATTACTATTGGCTTATCTGTGGGGAACTTCCGCCATGGTTGACGTCTACACTGTCGTGATCACCCTGGTATTAAGCCTTTATATTCTATTCAGAGAAATTGTAGAACCAGGCTTTCTCAATGTATTCCTTGAACTTAAAACCAAAGGAAAACATCGACAAGCATGGGAACTCTTCACCTTTATCGGACTTCTGATCATCACGATATCCATTGCCATCAGTGCCTTTATCATGGTATTTGATCAGGCTACAATCAGGTTCCTTGCTCCGGGATTTGATGATGAAAAAGTGACCATGGCCGCCAGTTTACTTAAAGTAGCGATTCCGGCTACGGTCTTCCTCAACTTGTCTGTTCTCACGAATATCGCTTTGAATGGATTGAAGAGATTTGTCACTCCTGCGTCTGGTGAATTCATCTTCAAGGGAGCCATTATTCTTGCTTTGTTAATATCTTTCAAATTCCTGGGCATTATAGGTATTGGCATTGGCATGCTCCTGGGAGCTATTGGTAAACTTGTTCTGCACCTTAAGATCATCTTCAAAGAAATGCGGCCTAAGCATTTCGGGTGGAAAACGAAACATGCCGGATCGATGTGGCTACTCACCTGGCCCCTGGTCATTGGTGTTTTGTTCTCACAAGCAAGCGGGATCATCGACAATGTATTTGCTTCAAAACTGATGGAAGGAACCATCTCTGCGCTAAGTTTTGCCAAGAAGATCATAGAGATGCCGGTTCTTCTCTTCCCCTACATTCTGAGCATCGTTGTATTCCCCTATTTCGCTGAAATGTCTAAAAAGGGAGAATTGGAGAAACAACGCGAATTATTGATCGGAAGTATCAAATGGATCATCATTGTTTTTATCCCATTGAGCTTCTTCTTCGTCATCAATAACGAATCCGTCATTCGGTTGATTTTCGAGCGAGGTGCATTCGATAGCAGTTCTACCCAATTGACCTCTAAACCCATGGCCATCTATGCCATTGGGCTGATCTTCCTGGCGATTGAGACCATCCTGGTTATCTTTTACTACGGCAACGCAGACATGAAAACTCCCATTGTCACTGGTATTGCTTGTGTCTTATTGAACATTACCCTGACCATTGTCTTGATCGGACCTTTGGGATACATCGCGATTCCTCTGGCATTCATCATACAGAAAACCGTCAAAAACATCACCCTTTTGTTGATCCTGCAATGGAAAGGGGTCATTGCTTTGCATCAACTGAAAAATACGTTTGTGAAATCCATGATCGCCAGTGCCGTAGCAGGCATTGTAATGATCGGCATGCAACAATATCAATGGCATGTAATTACCGGACATGGATTCTTTGCTCAGGCCATCAACTTAGGGTCAGTATTCTTATCAGCATGCATCATTTACTATGGTGTTCTTAAATTGACCCATTTGCGATTCCCTGTCGTATCTTATTCCTGAGGTAATTCATGATCCTCTTTGTTCTTGAAAAATTCCCTTCGAAATCAGAACATTTCATTGCGAATGAAATAGCTGGATTGTATGACTTGGGAGTTGATCTGGCAATCATCGCGATGCGAAAAGAAACTTCAAATAAGTCCCTGACACAATTGCCAGTAACCTATGTCAACTTTTGGGTTCTTCTGCTCTACATGGTAAAGCTCTCTTTTAGCCGGAATAGGATAATTGAAAAAGGAAATTCAAAAGGCCTCAAGCCTTTTCTAAGCCAGCTGAAAGTCGAAGCAATCAGCAAAATAGCTCAGAAGAAATTCCAGGATCAAAACATTGCCCATATCCATGCACATTTCGCATTTCTTCCAACGGAGGTGGCACAGTATTTATCGAAAAGCATGGGTATACCTTTTAGTTTCACCGCACATGCGCAGGACTTGTACACCAACGACTCCCAAAAGCTTCAATTGTATCTGACTCGGGCAAAATTCGTATTTACCTGCACTCAATTTGGTCGAGCTTTTCTAAAAAAAATCGCACCTCATAGTGAGCATATCCATTGCATCTATCATGGAATTTCACTTGAAAAATGGCCTTTTCAGAAAATAAAGAAGCAAAATCAGGAGGTAATTAAACTTTTATATGTTGGACGCCTGGTTGAGAAAAAAGGAATCTCTCTACTCCTCGAATCAATCAAAAAGTTGACCCAATCAGGAAAATCAATCCAATGTACGGTTGTAGGCTCCGGTCCACTTGAACAAGAATTAAAAGCTCAATCACGGAAATTGGCCATTTCAGAACACCTTCATTTCGCTGGCTACACACCTCACCATGAGTTACTCAATTACTATCAGTCACATGATCTATTGGTCTGTCCTTCGGTAAAAGCCCACAACAAAGACATGGACGGTATCCCAAATGTAATTCTGGAAGCCATGGCAGTTGGACTACCCGTAATAGCAAGCGATATTTCAGGGATTCCAGAAATCATTGCACACCGGGAAACCGGAATGCTATTCAGCAGTGGAGATGTCAACGGAATAGTACAACATGTAGCGACACTTTCCTCTGATCAGATGCTCTACATGAAGTTAAGAAATGCTGCAAGACTACAACTGGAAGAAAAGTTTGATTTGAGACAGAGCAATCATCAAATCAAAACCATCCTTCATTCGACCATGGCATCATGAAAACACGAATACTCATCGGACTGGAAGCAACCGAAGGAGGTTCATTGAAACATGTCGTCTATCTGGCAAGTAACCTGGATAAGAATCAGTTTGAATTGACTGTCATACTGTCCAATTCCCGAGGAAATAACCTTACTGGAGAAATCAAAAAATTAAGAGACCAGGGTGTTCATGTGCACTTGATCCATATGTCCAAGCAGATCAAACCCTGGAAAGACCTAAAAGCGATTCGTGACGTATACTACCACATCAAAGCGCACAAGTACGATGTGGTGCATGCTCATAGCTCTAAAGCAGGAGCCGTTTTCAGGATCGCGGCCTGGTTGGCAAAAAGCCCTAAGATCCTTTACACGCCACACTGCTTTTATTTCCAGTCTTCAAGTCGGGTGAGAAAGCTATTTATTCTCATTGAAAGGTGCCTGGCAAGGATCACTCACAAGATCATTGTCTCCTACAACGAACGAAGCTGGGCATTGAAAGAAAAGACCTGTCCACCACAAAAGCTGATCAACATCAACAATTCGATCAACTTCGACGATTACAAGTTCCTGGTTGATGTCCAAAAATCCAAAACAAAGTGGGGCCTGAATAATCGATACGTAGTGGGTGCGGTAGGACGACTCGCCACTCAAAAAAACTGGGAAATGCTCATTGAAGCCTCACAACATGTGATTAAAATCCGTCCTGAGGTAGTTTTTATCATTGCAGGTGATGGCGAACTCAGGGATCAGCTTTTTTTAAAAATCGTGGAGCTCAACCTGTGTGAACACTTCAAGCTACTGGGTCATGTAGAAAGAATTGAAGAAGTCTATGCTGTCTGCAACCTGATTGTTAGCACCTCCCTATGGGAAGGCCTTCCTTATAGTTACCTGGAGGCCATGCATTTTGCCAAACCCATTGTTGCCACGGATCTAGGTCATGAAGATCTCTTCATTGACGGTGACACGGCCCTATTGGTCGAACAGCAATCTGCCAAGATGCTTAGTACAAAGATCACCAGGTTAATCGATGACAAAGCTCTTGCTACAAAAATCGGAAGAGGAGCCAAACACAAAATCTCCTCAAATCAATACTCATTTGAACATTTCATCACCCAACACGAGATGTGTTATTTGTCAGGCGATGAATCAGGTTAAGGATTACCTGGGCCATTATCAGGTAATGTAAAACATTGATCATTTGATGCAAGGTTCCATCTCATCAAAAACTAGGTTTGGAAATATTCTACTCTTCATTATCAGAAGCCTTGCTCAAATGGTTGATTTAATCAACGTTCGGCAAAAAACTTTTTGCCTTTGAATCTTACCCACCTACATCTCGGCACCTTCAATGCGGAATATTTTTGGAAACCTCCAAATATGGCTGGCTTCCCTTCCATCATTGATCCACAAAGCAGAAACCTCATTTATGCCATGGACGACCTGCTGGCCTTGAGTGCTTCGAATCAGGATTATTTGCTGACCAGGTTTGGGTTCGAGGAGACCCACAAATCTTATCTCGAACAACTGGGCATTACATTTCATTCGAACATACAACCGGTCATCACCCCCTCCATCAATGGACACAAAGGATTCCAATGCATATCCGAGGCGTTGACATTGAATTTGAATCTCGTTCCTAAGGAAATTGACCGAATTCACCCCTACTCCATCACTCAGAGTATCGGAACACTCAGCCAAAAACTGGATGCTGACTCTCATCTACCGGATCATGATTTAGTGGCTAAAGTCAACAGTAAAGCTTATTCTACCATGCTATCAAAATCGCTCCTGCCAAACTATGAAGGTCAGGTGATCCGATCCAGCAAGGACCTGGAAGTAGAAGGCAATAAATTACTCAAGAACCATAATCGGCTGGTTTTAAAGGAATCTTATGGTGTCGCAGGTAATGGCAATCTTATCCTTGATTCTGAAAAGACGCTGAACCAGATCGGCCGTCAGTTTAACAAACAAGAGAATAAGGGTCGACGGGTCGAGCTGATCATCGAGCCATTCATGGACAAAATCATTGATTTCTCATCCCACTGGCACATTGATGAAGACGGCACTCGAAATTTTCTAGGATTTCAGGAAATGATCAATGAAGGTTTCGCTTTTAGTCAGATCAGGCCGCTAGCATCGAAATGGGAATCATTGATCCAGCAATCTGACTATCTATCGATCATCAATGATGCGCTGCTTACACTATATCATGAAGGCTACTATGGACCAGTATGCATTGATTCCATGATCCTCAAGGACCATAAAATCGCGCCAATTATTGAAATCAACGCCCGACAGTCCATGGGCTTATTGAGTCATCAACTCAATGAACGATTCAAAGACAAAGGTGGCAATGGAACGTTATTCTATCTAAGTCTCATGGTCCCGTCTGGGCAACAAGACCTATATAACACCATACATGAATTATTAAAAGAGCTCAGCCTCGCTTTCTCTCTGGAATCCCCAAAAGGATTCATGGTCCTATCGGCAAATACCCTGCGAGCCAACGCAAAACTGGATACTGAAAAGCCCTATCGTGCCCGGCTCTATCTCTGGCACCACGACCCAAAAGAAAACACACTTAATACAGACATTTCCCGGTTAATCACTGCCTTGCAGACCAACGGGATCCATGTCCAATAATGCTTGATCAAACATAAATTCTATGATTATCACAGAACCAAGAACCAACGTGAAGTTCGACGTAGAATCGTACGGGAGAGTCAGACGGAACATCAAATTCCGTGCTAAGGCCAAGCGGGGAAGGAAAACAGACCCTCGATTTTCGCTGGACTTACCTGACGATATTGGTATGCAAATAAACCGGGCTTGTAACCTGAGGTGCAAAACCTGTTTCCTATGGAATGACCAGGGAAGGTACAAAGACCTGCCACGCGACCTTTCACAAGTAGAGTTAGAACCAGAATACTTTGAAAAGATCTTGATTGAAACTGATCCGGCACATTCCAACATTTTCATGTGGGGTACGGAGCCGCTATACCATTCCGCGTGGGATGAGTATTCACGACTACTACAAGAGCATCCCCGATGGACAGTCGTTTGTACTAATGGATTGTTGATCGAAAAGCAAATGGAAACTTTGCTGCCCATCTCCGAAAATCTGGTATTGGACATCAGTGTGGATGGTTTAGCCGAAGAACACAACAAGATCAGAGGAAAGAAAACCTTTGAGCGAACCATGAGAAACATTGAGTTGCTCCGCGATCTGCAAGATGCCGGAGAATACAAAGGACTTGTTTCCATGCATTGCGTACTGAGTGATGAATTGATCCCTCGCATGAAGGAATTTGCTGAAATGGCCGAAGACCTGCGGATCAATACCCTATACTTCGGCATTCCCTGGTACATTTCTCCCCAAACAGCCAATGAAATGGATGAATTCTTTGCAGAAAAGCTACCATTCATCGATTTGAAGTACGAAGGCACCAAGCCAAGCTGGCACCAATATACCTGGCACCTGAGTCCTGAGAGCATTCCTGCTTTACAAGAAGGATTTCAAAAACTGTGTGAGAAAACCTGGGACATTCGCATTCGTCTGCAGCCAAGCGTACAGCCACATGAGTTAGAAGATTATGTACTAGGTGGAAAAATGCCTGCACAGAACAAAACTCAATGTTTAGGTACCTCTACTCGTCTGGACGTATTGGCCAGTGGTGACATCACCGTATGTCAGAGTTTTCCTGAATTCAGGGCCGGCAACATCAAGGAACAGGGATTGGTCGAAATCTGGAAAGGTGAAAAATACAATCAGGTAAGAGAAGTCATCAATCAGGGACTCACTCCGATCTGTTCCAAGTGTATCATCCTGTACCTCAACGGGGTATAAAAAATCATTACTGAAATCATAGAAACATGGAAGCTGTAAAAAGTAAAGCAATCGAGGAAGTACGCGCTACCCTCGCTAACATATTGGTGGAACTGAAATTCGAAGTGACCACCGAAACACTGACTGATGACCTGAGTCTTATTCATGATATTGGTCTGGACTCCTTACAAATGATCAACTTCTTCCTAAAACTGGAAGATGAATTCGATCTGGAAGTGGATTTCGATGACATTGATTATGACAAAATGAGCTCGGTCAGCGAATTGATCAATTACTTGCTGGAATCAGTAGCATAAATCGCTTTTGTACGGAAAAACAGGTTAATATGGAACACTATTGTCTGCTCTCTTCAGGTGTTACCCTGGGCACGTATGTACCAGCTGTTATGTTGGAAAAACAAATGACCTCAAAAGGATTAAAAGTTGATACGTACGTGCTTGAGACCTATTTTCAACAAGGAGCACAGGGAAAACTCATCGAGTTGAAAAAGCAAATCCATCAAAGTTTCGCATTTGCTAAAATGGCACAAAAAGTGTCTTCTGACATCAAAAGCAGCTACGATGAGACCAAGCTTCAACAACTCTTCGAGACGTGGCAAGCTTTCGACACCATTCATCTGATTGTATTTTCCGGTTTCTGGATATCAATCATTGATGAGTTTGTTGGGGCCTATTCCCATCAGGTAGAAATTGATGTTCAGGTCATTCACATGGATGCCAGCTATTCCGCTTCCTGGAAGCTCCATAAGCAACTCAGTCCTGACTATCAACACAATTGGTTGTTCAACCTGGAAGCAATGGAGGTCACGCACTCCATTGGAATTCCTCAAGAGATCATCCCTTTTACAGAAAGGAAATCAGAAGTGCTTATACATGGTGGGGGCTGGGGTATTGGTACTTACCAAAATACCTTACAATCTTCCATTGCGGATCACTATCATCTAAACATGGTTGCTTACGAACCGTCAGACATGCTTTCCAATGTATCCATCAGCTATTTTCAACAGCAACCTGGGTGGAATGCGTGGAATAGAGATGAGCATGGTAACCATACCTTCCCTCCTATGATCGTGAAATCACCAGGCAGCGAACCAACTGTGGAATACGAATTCAATGGCTGTTCGCCTATCTATCGCATTGTTCAACTCTCACAAGCGATCATCAGCAAACCAGGTGGAGCTACGATCATGGATTCATTACATTCAGCCACACCCTTGATCTATCTGGAAA
Source organism: Cytophagales bacterium (assembly GCA_033344775.1). Lineage (NCBI taxonomy): Bacteria > Pseudomonadati > Bacteroidota > Cytophagia > Cytophagales > Cytophagales bacterium. The sequence goes on from JAWPMT010000001.1 coordinate 731,326, forward strand.
ACTATGGCAAATACGAAACCGACAATGCAGAATTATGGCGTTCTCTCGGGCTGGGCATGTCTTTTCCTGAATGGAAGGCTTCTGGATTTGACCCAGGATTGCTCGAGCAAATGCACCACAACTTAACGGAGGTGAAGTCCAACACGCAAGAAGTAATCGACTTGTTGACACAGGTAGTCATATGATCAATTTTGGGATTTTAGGCACCTCGGACCTCACCAGAAGGTCTTTGATCGGTGCATCAGAAGAAGTACCGGAAGTCAATGTATTGGCTATCGCTTCACGTGACCTCAATCGGGCAGCTGCTTATGCTGAATCTCAAGACATCCCTGAATGTTTCGGAGACTATGACCAAATCATTAAACACCCGGATATCCAGGCAGTTTATGTCCCTTTGGTTCCATCATTACATGCAGAATGGGTGATCAAAGCCATCCAGGCCGAAAAGCATGTGCTTGTGGAGAAACCCATTTGCTTATCTTCGGTTGAAACGGCACAAATCCAGGCGGCACTGAATGAGCATTCAGTCGTAGTGATGGAAGCAATGATGAGTCAATTTCATTCGTGGCAAACGGACCTGATGGAAATACTGAACAAGAAGCCGTACGGTGAATTGCTTTCATTAGAAACGACCTCACAATACATTTTACCGGAAGAGGATCACACTTATCGAACCCATAAAAGCCTGGGCGGTGGTGTATTTCGAGAGGAAGGCAATGTCTGGCTTCAATTAGTGCAGCTATGCTTTGGCCTGGATTTCTCTAATCAACAAGTGGAGGCAGATTTCAAAGCGGGTGTGGATATGAATTTTCGGTGCGAGCTTGAATTCGAAAACGGTCGATACGCCAGGATAACCTGTGCCTATGACCAACCTTACAAGGCGATACATAAGCTTCAGTTTGAAGACACCACCATCACTGTTCAGAACTTCTGGAGACCCACTTTCGGTGCGAATAAAGTGCGACTCAACTTTACTTCCAAAGAGGTAAGCAGGAAGCACATCTATGCCCCGGAAAACTATTACGTCAATCAATTGAGGCACTTCGTACTGTTGTTGAAGAGAAAAGAACAAGAAAATCAGGACTTAGAAGCAGCCTTTCAGAGGGTAAAGATTACAGAAGCACTCTATGATTCAGTGGTCACTGAACCGACACACTGATATTTTCAATACTAATCCATGGAGCAAAAACAAATTGCAATAGTTGGCATTTCACTCAGGTTTCCGGGCGCCAATACGGTAGTCCAATTCTGGCGCAACCTGATGTCTGGTAAGGAGAGCGTTGAACGATACGATGAAGCCCAATTAAAAGACTTTGGGATTCACCCACGAGGCTATGAAAGTGAGCAATTTGTGAGAGCTTCAGCCCGACTGAAAGACATTGATCAATTCGATCACAATTTTTTCAACTACTCCCCAAAAGACGCGGCATTGCTTGATCCACAACAGCGGCTGTTACTGGAATGTGGTTATGAAGCATTGGAAGATGCTGGATTGCCTGTTGGCACTAAAAGTCATGAAGTTGGCGTATTTGCCGGGGCCTATGTCTCTAATTACCTTATTCGAAACCTGGGCCCGATGGTTTCTGAAAGATCAAAAGCCGAAGACAATGTCCCCTATCTCTACCAGTGTGAGACGGATCACCTGGCCACTAACCTGGCCTACCGTCTGAACCTTACGGGACCAAGTATCTCTGTACAATCCTGGTGCACCACTGCTTTTTCGGCGCTGTATTTTGCCAGCCGGGCAATCCAGCATGGCGACTGTAAAACGGCCATGGTCGGCGCGGCAAATGTGATCGTTCCTCAGGAAGGATATTTTGCTCCGGAAGGTGGCTTATGGTCCATTACAGGAAAAACCCGATCTTTTGACAAAAGTGGAGATGGGTGTGTTTCGGGAAGTGGAGTGGCGGTGGTCGTTTTGAAAGAGCTCGAAGAAGCCATCAAGGATCGAAATCAGATTTATGCACTGTTGAAAGGTGTGACGGTCAACAATGACGGAAAATCCAGTGCCAAACTTGGCTATCACGGAGCTACGGTTGAAGGACAATACCTGGCCATTACTAAAACCTTGTCACAATCAGGAGTCGGCACAGAAAAAATCACCTACCTGGAGGCCAACGGACTGGCTACTCCATTAGCTGACCGTATGGAACTCAAGGCTTTATCTAAAGTTTTTGAAAATACCAATGAACAAAATCAACCGTGGCTGGGGTCCATCAAACCGAACATAGGGCATTTATTAAGTGCTTCCGGAATGGCCGCATTGATCAAGTCTTGCTTGATTTGTAAGAACCGCAAAATTCCACCACTGATCAATCATGAAAAATTCACCAAAGTGAATCAACGCATGGTGGATCCTAATTTCAACATCAATCATGAAGCCATCGATTTATCAACTCGCGTTGACCCGATTATCTGTGGCATGAACAGTTTTGGGATCGGAGGTTCAAATGCCTACGCCATTGTCGAAGAAGCTCCAGTGTATACCAACGATTCTGTGCAAAAGGCTTCGCCTGTTCAGTTGATCACCTGGTCAGGAAAAACAGAACAAGCGCTGCAACAATTTGAACAAGACCTCAACCAATTATGGGAACAAAATCATGAGCTATCAGCCTCGGATTTGAGCTTCAGTTTGAATACTGGAAAGTCGCAACAAGCGTCCCGCCAATCGGCAATGATTCAAAGTGGCAATGACAGACAAATCGATAAATCTCCCTTTTCAAAAGCCAGGACGGACAAAACTGAAGCTGTCTGGATCTTCACTGGATATGGAGATACCTATGATCTCAAAAAGTTCGTCAACCTTTATCAATATGAGCCAGTCTTCAAGGAAGTCCTTGACCATTTCTTTCAGTATGCGCTGGAAAAGCACGATCAGGATTTTCAAACATTCTTCTTTGATGCTAATGTAAAAGACGATCTGGACACTGAGTTCAAAAGCAACATCCTGACCATCATATTGAATTACGCTTATGGCAGACTGCTACTGCATTGGGGCATCAAACCTTCAAAAATTGTAGGGATCAGTAATGGAGAGTACACAGCAGCTTGCCTGGCTGGTGTTTTTACTTTCGAAGAAATGATCGATGTAGTGATCCGACAAAGTGATGTCATCGCTACCCTCCCTCCTGGCAAAATGGTGACGGTCATTGCAGAGAAAGCAAGGATCCAGCCGCTAATTGCACAACATGAACTGGACCATAGTGGCAATTACTTATCCAATGCGCAGGTTGTTGCCGGATCGATTGAAAAGTGTGAAGCATTTTGTGACAGCCTTAAAGCAGAAGGCATTGACTACCTTCCGGTAGAGGCTTCATTTGCCTTTCACTCAATGGAAGTTGATCCAATCTTGTCAGAAGTCGAGGCGCTGTATCAGGACATTGATTTTAAAGCACCTGTTATTCCTTTGATTTCTACGGTAACCGGACAGGAAGTGACTGACGAGATCATGCAGCCAGCCTATTGGTCATGTAAGATGCGGGCGCCTGTACTTTTTGCAGAGGCAATTTCAAAGGTCGACCCTGAGAAAGCTGTATTTGTGGAATGTGGTCCCGGTGACAAGTATTCACCTGTATTGAAGTATCTATTCGATGAATCGGCCATTGACAGTTATCCAGTGATCTCTTCACAATCTGAAGATGCCTATCAAAGCTTACTCATCCTTCTGGGGAACCTATGGCAACATGGCATTGACATAGCATGGTCTCAATATCACGCCTTGAAACCGGGAAGGAAAATTGCATTGCCTCACTACCCTTTCGAACGACAAAGCTTCTGGTTGGATTACTCCAAAGAGGCCTCCGATATACGATCATCACCTGAGCAAATAGCATCATCAGATAAAGAAGCTTTTGAAAACTGGTTTTATTCCCCTTCGTGGAAGCCACTGATAAATCCAGCTAAAGCTCCTTCAAATACACTTGCAACAACTCAGACCTGGTTGATCTTCACCAATGGAGAAGCCTACACGGAATCCTTGATCACATCGCTACATCAGCAAGGCCAGACAGTGATTTCTGTGAGTATAGGAGATTCATTTGAAGGTAAAGACAATCATTTAACCGTCAATCCGAATGGATTAGAACCGGTCTTTAAGCTGTTAAAGGAAAAAGGAATTGCACCCGACCGTGTCTTATACTTCTGGTGTTTTGGAAACGAAAAGTTTCATTCGAGCCGGACACTGGCTTACTCGGCCATCATTGATCTGGTAAATGCGGTCAATCAATTGAAATCTGGTAAATCGTGGAATTTACTGATCGGTACCTCTCAATTGTTCCGGGTTCACAGAAAAGATATGGTCCTGCATGAAAAGTCACTCCTGCTTGGCCCTGCACGAACAATTCCCAATGAATTTTCGAATGTCAGCTGTCAATTGATCGACCTGGATGAAGGGCCACCCTTTGATGAATTAGTAGCGCTCACATCAGCAGCTCATTCACCTGTTTTAGCACAACGGCATGGAACGTTGTTTGAAGAATATTTAGCTCCGATTCCACATTCAAGTGATACCTCGATTAGCTCATTTGACACATCAGGCACTTATATCCTGACCGGAGGTATGGGTGGATTGGGTCATGCAATCAGCACCTATTTATTAGAGCAATACCCGGGCATAGCTTTAGTACTTGTGGGTAGAACTTCGGTAGCATTGATCACTGAAAACGAAAAATATCAGCAACTACAATCTCTGGCAGCCCAAAAAGGAGGAACACTGGTCTATCATTCGCTTCATCTTGCAGATCAGGCTCAAGTCAATACATGGGCTAGTATGATAAATGCTGAGTACCAAAACATTCGAGGCATCCTTCATTTGGCCGGTATACAAGGAGGCGGTATGATCAGCTTTAATGACCGCAAGGGCGAAGAAGCGGCTTTTGAGGCTAAGGTTGACGGAACAGCATACCTGATTGAAGCCTTCATGAATTACAAATTGGACTTCTTTATGATGTCCTCTTCAAGCACTGCTTTGTTTGGCTTCTTCGGACTAACGGATTACGCCTCGGCCAATAGCTCCCTGGACCAATTGGCTCAATCGCTTGGCAACGAGCAAACGAAATATGTGTCAATCAATTGGGACATGTGGGCAATTGAGGGCATGGGGGCAGGAACCGGACTAGGCGAAGCAATAGAGGCTTTACGTTCAAAGAACAAAACCTTTGCCATTGATACTGATCAGGGTATAAAAGCGCTCGAGCTAGTCTTACAATGGGACCTACCCCAGGTGGCAGTACTCACTCGAAAACCGGAGGTCATTGCCAATGACAGCAACTTGAAACAGGAAAATATCCATGAGGTCACTTCAAAGGAAGAAGGTACAGAATGGACAAACGATGAAAACCTGGAAACCGCTATAGTACGGGTTTGGGAACGAATTTTCGAAAGGTCCAATCTCTCCACACAAGACAATTTTTTCCAATTAGGTGGTCATTCCCTATCGGGGGTCATGTTCATCAATAAAATGAAAAGCAGGTTCCCGAGCCTGGAGCTGAGTTTAAATGAGATTTTCGACTATCCGACACCTGAGAAGATCGCCGCATTGATAAGAGAACGAGCACAATCCACCTCACTGGCCAATCCGTTGAAAGTTGACCTGTGGGAACTTAATACACTAAAACGCACCAAGGTCTTAACTGCACATTTGACACAAGAAATCAGTCAGCTGCTGCAACGTAATATTTCAGAACAGGAGGACATACCATCGGCACAATTAGCCGAGGTTTCGAACCACTTATACTTCCATTTCAAAAAGGAATTAGAACTGCCCCTATATGCTTATGAAGTCTCGAAAAGGCCTCAGATCAAACAATTGGCAGCTTATATCGCACATGAATTTGAATTATTCCATGGATTAAAGCCTGTCGTAGCGAGCAATGGTCACTCAGTGGAAGTGGCAGCAGGGCCAAAAACATGGAAGCCAACCAAAGCCAACCCGATTCCGGGCACCGTCTTTATTTGTTCTGCTCCAAGGGCCGGATCTACCCTACTCCGATTGATGCTATCAGGGCACTCGGAACTATTCGCACCACCGGAATTATGGTTGCTTGGTCAGCAAACCATGAAAGCATGGGCCAATAAAGTTCCGGGACATGTTATTCAGCACGGAGGCGTTGGCGGTATCCTAAAATCATTAGGAGGCATGAAAGAGTCTGATGCCCAGCGTCAGGTTCAAGCCTACGTTGATCAAAATGCCAGTTGTTTTGAAGTCTACGAGCATTTACGTGGGCTAGCTGGCAAAAAGATTTTCATTGATAAAACACCGAATTACTACAAAGATCCCCATGTTTTTGATCGTATGGAGGATGGTTTTTCAGGAGCCAAATACATCCATTTGATCCGTCATCCTTATTCGACCATGGATTCGATCCTTAAGAATCGCATTTATACACTGTATGAAGCGTACCGAAATCAACCGATCAAAGCGGCGGAACATATTTGGAACTCCCATAACCAGCACATTCGCCATTTCATGGAACACATCGATCCAACCCGATCATTGGACGTACACTTCGAAGAATTGGTAACACAGCCAAAAGAAGTGATGCAGCGCATTTGCAAATTCCTAGGCGTGAAATTTGAGGAACGGATGATACATCCCTACACAACTGGCAATATGATCGCCGGAGATGGCGATCCCAACATATTGAATCACGAGGATATCGATCCTACGCTGGCCGAGGTATGGAAAAACATTGATTTTCAGCCTGATTTGAATGCGGCTAGTACGGAATTGGCTAACTACTACCAATATGAATTGATTCCTTCAGCCTCTATAAACGAAGAGCAACCTATCAGGAGTAATCTGGTTGCTTCTCTCGATGAAGAAGATCTGGACGATCTATTGAATCAACTGGCTTAGACCTAAACTGCTCTTATGCAAGCAAACCAGACAATTGTAAACAAGCAAGATCAACTGGCTGCCTTGTTCCAAAAAAAGGGATTGGAGATACGGCCCATTAGTCATATCCAGTCCAATATTTGGTTTCAAAGCCAACTCAACCCCGACCTGAACATTGCCTACAACCTCCGAAGAGGCTTCCTGATCAAAGGACCTCTGGATGTAGAAAAGTTTCGTTCCTCTCTGCAACACATGATCATTCAGCACGAGGCATTGAGGACCATTTTCATGGAAGTCGGTGGTTCTCCTGTCAAGCTGGTTCGAGTAGCAGCTCCGACTATTGAATTGATCTTAGAGCAAATTCCCGAAGCAGAAGAACTGACCAATTTCTTACAACAAACAGCAGATATTCCCTTCGAGTTAGGCCAGGAAAACCTTTTCCGGTTCAGAATGTTTCAGTTAGCTAAAGGTCAATATGCCTTTCTGATGGTTGTGCACCACATCATCTGTGATGGGTACGCCATAGATCTGATGTTGAAGGAAATCAGTCTTGGTTATGAATCATGGACCAGTGAGAACAGCAGAATGGCTCTTCCTGAGCAAAAGGCTCAATCAGCCGCACCCTCTGTAGAATCTCTTCACTACTGGAAAGAACGTTTACAACACTTCCCAAAGCTTCATAACCTGCCAACTGACTTTACTCGCCCAGCGTCGCTGAGCTATCTGGGAGAAAAAATTACCCGGACATTTGACCAAAAGCTGACAGATCTCATCAATACCTATGTGAGGCAAAACAATACCACCCCTTTCATCGCATTGCTGTCCGTCTGGTCATTGCTCATGTCCAAAATGAGTGGCGATAAAAAGTTAGTGATCGGTTTTCCGCTAAGTACACGTGACGAAGACACCACGGACAACATCGATCTATTGGTTGAATCCATGCCCCTGGGCATTGAGATCAATGAGCAGCATACCTTTAACGAACATGTAGCCTCCGTAAGACAGCAATTCTTTCAGGCTTATTCGCATCGCAACGTTTCCTCCTCTGAGCTTTCCGAACAATTGGATCTGGAGCGCAACCTGTCCTATCATCCATTGTATCAACTAGCTTTTACGTTCCTGGAGAATAAGCAGCAACTACGGCTTCGTGATACACAAACTAACGAGCTTGCCGTTTCGAAATCCCGGATCAAAATGGACCTGGAATTCCACATTGAACTAGACCCACATAAAAACTATCAATGCAACGTCCATTATAATATTGGACTGTTCAAATCATCCACCATTGATCAATACATCAATCGGTTTCTGGCACTGGCCGAGACTTGTTTCAGACGTTCCAATCAACTACAAAGGGAGCTTCCATTGGTAAGTGAAGCGGAAGCCAAAAAATTGAGGCAATTCTCTACTGGAAAGTCACTAGCTACTCCTAATCAGTGTGTACATCAGGTTTTTGAGCAACACGCGCTGCAATCGCCAGATGACATAGCCTTGATTTATAGGGATCAGGAGATGACCTTCGTCGAACTGAACCGAATGGCTAACCAGTTGGCGTATTGTCTGCTGGATAAAGCATCGAATGAAACATTCATTGGCCTCTTCCTGGCTCCAGGACTGGAAATGATCGTTGGCATGCTGGGTGTGATGAAAGCGGGTAAAGCTTATGTACCCATTGACCCTGCCTATCCGGAAAAAAGAATTCAGTTTATCCTGGATGACAGTGGTGTCACCACACTGTTCACCAATGTAAATGAAGGCAAGATAAAATCAAGTCAATGCCTGATGCTCGCAGACTGTAGCACTTACCCGGATCACAATCCGAAGCTTGATGGCGCTCCAGAGGATCTGATCTACATGATCTATACCTCTGGTACAACCGGACTACCTAAAGGCGTACCCATTCCTCATCAGGGAATGATCAACTATACCTGGTCAAAAATAGACCGGCATAAAATTGTTCCTAAGGAATCTTCGCTTCAATTGATGAGTCTTTCTTTTGATGCGTTTGGTAGTGAAGCCTTTCCTACCTTGTTGACGGGAGGTTCACTCGTGCTCATCGATAAACTATCGGACATGAACCTTGCTGATCTTGGAAAGATCATTGCCAAACATCGTATTTCCAGGCTATCGGCGGTACCTTCTACACTGAAACTTATGCTAGATCACCTGGAATCCTATGACCTTTCTTCGGTGCGTACCATTATTCTTGGAGGTGAGAAACCGGATCAGGAGTTGTTTGAAAAAATCAAGGGACTGAAGTCAGACATTTCATTATTCAATGAATACGGGCCTACCGAAAATAGCATTGCGAGCACGAGCGGACCACTTGATCCGACAGCCACAGCAAACATCGGCGTTCCTGTGGCCAATGGAATAGCGACCCTTCTTGACGATAATGGTCTTTTGGTCCCTACAGGTATTTCTGGGGAGCTCTGCGTCGGTGGCCCAGGACTAACCTCTGGTTATTTTGGATATCCTGAGCTGACTGAGGCTAAATTCTTCACCAGTTCACTTTTCTCCGGCAAAACACTTTACCGAACAGGTGATCGGGCTAGATGGGACGATCAGGGCAATATCCATTTCATCGGAAGAACCGACGATCAGGTAAAAGTCAATGGGGTGCGAATTGAATTGGAGGAGATCCGTCAATCGCTACTGGATTTTTCTGAGATCAAGGATTGTGTTGTTGTTCCTCAAAAAGCCACTTTGGTGGCCATCGTACAACCTGAAGCAAGTATTTCGTCACTGAATATTGAAGCACTCTCGATTTACTTAGGAGAACATTTACCCCACTATATGATCCCCACTTCCTTTCGGAAGATTGATCAATTTCCCGTCACTACACACGGAAAAATTGACCTGCAGTACTTGCTCAAACACAGTTTACCTATCACTCCAATCGAGGAAACCATTAAGGGTCCCATCGATCAAGAAATGGTCAACATTTTAAAAAATGCATGGAGCAAAATATTAAGCGTGGATCAGGCCCTCATCGATCCGAGCAGCAACTTCTTCGATATGGGAGGGCACTCCTTGTTGCTTGGCAAGCTGACGTCAGCCATCAACAAAGAAACGGACCTGACCATAGATAAAACGGATTTCTTCAAATACCCTTCCATAAATGCGATGATCCGGGCAAAAAGCAATAATGGGCAAGTGAAATCAGAAGACGCTGGACCCAGCCGTGCAGAAATCCGAAAAAACCAACGCAATAAACGCCTGAAAAGACAGCAATAAGATGACAATAACAGGAATGGAAATAGCCGTAATCGGCATGGCTTGCCGATTCCCAAAGTCGAGGAATATCCAGGAGTTTTGGGAGCATATACGTGCCGGTGACGAGCTAGTGACCCAATTCTCTGATGAAGACTTGAAAACCTTCGGCGTTGACCCAAAAATAAAAGCCGATCCCGGTTACGTAGCTGCAGAAGCCATAGTCGATGAGCCGGGCCATTTCGATGCTGCTTTCTTTGGCATTCCGGATAGTGATGCGATGATGATGGACCCACAGCAACGATTGATGCTTGAAGTATCCTGGAACGCCATGGAAGATGGTGGTTATGTACCTAAGGATGCCGCTCAAAATTGTGGCGTATTCGTTAGTGGTGGAAACAATAAATACCATCTGGAAAACATCCTGACTAACCCGGAAAAGATGGATGAAATCGGAGACTTCCAGGTTGAAATTGGTAACAGTGTAAACTTCCTGGCCACCCGCATTTCTTACTTGTTCAATCTTACAGGGCCAGCTTCCGTGGTGCAAACTGCATGCTCCAGCTCGCTGGTGGCCATACATTACGCCTGCCAGGCCCTGCTCAATGGGGAATGCGATTTGGCATTGGGCGGAGGATCGAAAGTGGCCATACCTCAGCAATATGGACATGTCTATACCGAAGGGGGAGTAAAATCAAAAGAGGGGCATTGCCGGGTATTCGATCAGGAAGCCTCAGGATTTGTCAATGGAAACGGCTGCGGCATGGTCCTCCTGAAACGACTGGAAGATGCATTGGAAGACGGAGATCAGATCTATGGTATGGTTAAGGGTTCTGCCTTGAACAATGATGGCTCAGAGAAAATCGGTTATACGGCCCCTAGTATTCTGGGGCAACAGCAGGTCATCCGAGAAGCCCTGGACATGGCCGAAGTAACGCCTGAAAGCATCTCATACATCGAAGCACATGGAACAGGAACCAAACTCGGTGATCCGATCGAGATTGATGGGCTCAAGCATGTATTTCAATCCGATCAACCACATTGTGCATTAGGTTCGGTCAAAGCCAACATGGGTCACCTGGATGCTGCTGCCGGAGTGGCAGGATTTATCAAAGCGATTTTGACCTTACATCACCGGGAGATTTGCCCTCAGATCAATTTCAATGTACTGAACCCTGCGATACAACTGGACGGCTCACCTTTCTACATCGCAACGGCTGCGCAATCCCGGAAAAAACAACAACATCCGTTCAGAGCAGGTGTCAGCTCATTCGGCATCGGTGGTACCAATGCACATGTGGTACTGGAAGAAGCACCCAGACCAGTAGGAGCACCTATTACAACTCCTGAAGGTTATTCGCTGATCACCTTTAGTGGGAAAACAGAAGCCGCAACAACATTCTATGCCGAAAAACTGGCCAGTTTCCTTACTCCTGAAACCAATCTTAGCGACCTGTCCTCGAGCCTCTGGCATCAAAAGGCTCATTTCCAATACCGAACTGCTGTGGTTGCCAAAACCTTCGAGGCACTTAATCAAGCACTGAAAGATACAGAGGCATCAGTTCGTGCCTACGATCGCCCCAAAATCTATTTCCTATTTCCTGGTCAAGGTTCGCAGTACACCCACATGACGCGGGAGCTTTATGATCAAAACCTAGTTTATCGAACCCATTTAGACATTTGTCTGAAAATCCTGCACAATCTTTCCGGTACTGACTTTAAGGAGATACTGTTCTCAACCCAGGAAGAAGATGAGCGAATCCACGAGACACAATATGCACAACCCCTGGTTTTTGCAGTAGAGTATGCCCTGGCAAAAGTATTCGCTGATATGGGAGTAGTACCTGATGCCATGATCGGTCATAGTCTTGGGGAATTTACCGCGGCATGTCTCTCAGAAACACTTTCCCTGGAAGCATCTCTGGAATTGGTCCTGATCCGGTCGCGGCTGATGCAAAGCATGCCAAGAGGATCAATGGTTTCTGTATCACTCAATGGCGAAAGAAAGTTCCTTGAAGCACTCCCCGAAAGCTTGCAAATCGCGGCGATCAACAGTGAGTCGAATTACGTCATTTCCGGTGACACGCCCGCCGTAGCCTTACTCGAAGAACAATTGGCCGAAAAGTCGATCAAACACCGGCGCCTTAAAACCTCACATGCTTATCATTCACCTATGATGGCGGGTATGTTGGATGCGTTTGAATCTGCCATAAAGAAGTTTGATTATCAACCACCGAAAATTCCCTTCGTTTCTAACCTGACCGGAGAGTGGGTATCTTCATCGGATATCTCTGCCGACTACTGGAAACGTCATGTTAAACATCCTGTACGCTTTCTAGACGGTATTCGTTTATTGGATCAGGAAGAAGCTGTGTTCATCGAAGTGGGCCCCGGAAGTGCCCTCTCCTATCTCTCCAATCAAACACTTCCTGATAAGTCCATTGTCAATCTTATTCCTCCTAATGCAAAATCACCAGAACCCTTGCAGCAATTGTATGAAGGATTAGGGAAAATATGGGAATTAGGTGTTCCAATAGATTTGACAAGAACCATGCATTCGGATTCCCGCCGGATCAGGATTCCGGGTTATGCTTTCGATCACAAAAAACATTGGTTGGAACCGGGAACCCACAGTAAACCCTTTACAGGGGAATCTACGGATGAGCTCACCTACATCCCCTACTGGAAGCGCATACATTTCAGTCCGGATCAAAAACTGAAGGAAAAAAACCTACTCGTCATCGGTGATAATATCCCTGAGAGACTCATTAAAGCACTTAGAGAAAACTGTAAGCACTTGACCCTAGTAAAGTCCGGAAAGCGTTTCAGAGTCAAAAAAGATGCTTATTCCCTTGACTTTGATAAAGCGGTTCAATGTGAACAATTGCTGACTGCTCTAAAGGAGAAAAACCTACTACCCCAACATATCATTCACGGTTTAAGTATCACCAAGGGTGATCCCCGGATCACTGTCGAAAATGCCGGGATAATGCTGAACCAGTGGTACTATTCGTTATTGAATCTGCTGCGGGCACTGGGTCCGTATTCGCATCAGGGCATATCTGTTGATGTGCTGACCAATGGTGTTTTCTCTGTCCTCGGCAACGAACAGGTCACTCCTTTGAAAGCCACGCTAGCAGGCCCGGTCAAAGTGGCGCCGTTCGAATACGAAGGCCTTCGCTCCCGTCTGATCGAATGCAGTTTTGATGATTGGAAGAGATATCAACCTTTAGGAATGCAAAATCTGGTTGATTACCTCCAAAGCGACCACCAGCCAGGCATGAAAATGGTAGCGTTAAGGGGCAATACCTTCTGGGAACAAGCTTATCAGTCGGAAAAAATTCAACCAAAGCAAGACCCCTTCCGGCAAAAAGGTGTCTATCTCATTACCGGAGGTTTTGGCGGAATGGGAAGCACAATCGCCAAATTTCTAGCCGAAAATTATCAGGCCAAAGTTGCGTTATTCTCTTCCAGTTCTATTCCTCCCAGAGAACAATGGGACTTGCCTTTGAATGAAAAGGACCAACAAAAAGTATCTGTACTCCGAAGCATTGACGAGCTTGGAGGAGAGGTAATGTCTTTTGCCGTCAATATTGCCGATCACTCTTCTATGAAAGAAGCCTTTGCGGATATCTGCAGTTCATGGGGTGACATTCATGGCATTATTCACACCGCGGGAAAGGCAGATTACGGAGGTATACTTTCCAATAGGACCAATGGCAGTATTCATGAGATCCTTGAATCTAAAGTACATGGTCATTTAGTACTTAAATCACTCTCATCGCATTTAGCATTAGATTTCTTCATCAATTTCTCCTCCATAGGCAACCAGATATACGGAAAGAAATTTGGTCAAATAGGCTATAATTCTGCGAATGAATACCTCGATGCTTGTGCAACTATCAATGGCCCGGAACAAACACTCAACTGGTGTGACTGGCTGGATGTAGGCATGACTTTCGAAGCAGTAAAAAAGAAAAATGACCTGAAAGATGCCCGAGCCATTAATGCGAAAGTAATAGATGGAATCAGCCCGGAGCAAGGCGCCGCCTTGTTCAAAGAAGTGCTCTCCGGACAATTCTCGCAAACGCTCATTAGTCCCATGGACTTCCTTGGATTCATCGCAGCAAGTAATACCCAAGAAGTCAACGAAAGCGCAGCAGAAACGCATGAGTCTACTGGATATTCCCAAGTCGAACTCATTGAAAAATTGACCGGACTTTATGAGAGTTTTTTCGGAATCGAGCAACTTGACACGGAGATGGATTTCAACGATTTGGGAGGTGACTCTTTGAAGGCAGTTGTCCTTTTGGCTCGGATCAAGAAAAAATTAAAAGTCCAACTGACCTTGTCTGACTTTTATGAGCAATCCTCGGTGACAAATCTGTCGGCTTTCCTGGCAACTGAAAAATCCGAAGCCGCCATACCCATCAAAGCCGAACGATTCCTGATCTCATCTGATGCCAATCAACTTTTCGGGACCCACTATTCCACTACTTCAAAGCAGCTTACCCCTGTCATTATCTGCCCACCCGTATTTCAGGAAGAAATCGTTGCCACCCGGGCGATGGACACCCTGAGTGAACAATTGGCCATGCTCCATTATCCAGTGGTACGATTCGATTTTTCGGGCATGGGTAATTCCGAAGGAGAAGCACTTAAGCTCACCCTTACTCAATGGCAACAAAACCTGCTAGACGTCATCAAAGAAACCATAGCCCGGTATTCGTCTGATAAAGTGCATTTGATTGGGTTACGCATGGGGGCTTCATTGATGAATAACATGAAAGAAGAACTCGCACCTTTTGTTGACCAACAATGCTATTGGCATCCCATCATCAAAGGCCAGGAATATCTAAAATCACTTAATAAGTACCAGCAAATTTTCATGAAAGGATCCTTCGCTGATCCGTCCGGAAATGACCCGAAAGGATCAATATTGGAGTACAACAGCTATCAGATTTCAGCTGATCTTAAGCAAAGCATTAACGATTTTAAATTTCAATTATCAGGCCATCCTGGTAAAAAAGAGACCATTATCGTCACCCCACATAATAGATCACTTCAAGTAGAAAAGGTTGTCAATTTTATCGTTTCGGAAAGTCTGCCTTTCTGGAATAAACTAGCAACTGAAAAGGGCTATGTTCCCGAAAAAGACATAGAAGCGATCATACAATGGTCTAAAAATCTTATCTCATGAACAGCTTGCAATTAATCAAATTTCCCTCCGGTACCGAATGTTTGGTGAACGGATCAGAGTGGATCGAGAAGCGTCAATTTGGGGTAGTCTTCCTGAATGCAGGTATCGTGAATATGGTAGGACCTAACCGCATTTACACCAAACTTGCCGAAAGACTCAAGCACGAAGGTTTTCCGTCTTTCAGGTTTGATTTTTCAGGGGTAGGCAATGGGATTCAGGAAAGCAATGAGTTCACTTTTGAGGATTACCAAATCAATGAAACCACTTTTGTTTTAGAGGAGATCAAGCAGCAATTCGGAATCAAGCAATTCATCCTGTTAGGCTTATGTTCAGGTGGAGATGTGGCTTTTCGCATGGCCAGGAGTGAACACCCAATGCTATTGGGTACCATTTTGATCAATGCCTTTCTCCTTCCTCGTGAAGAGATCAAGTTGGTCCATGATGATGCGAAAAACAGGTTGGAAAAAAGGCTCCATCAACAAAACATCTTCAGTTTAAAAAAATGGGTCGGTCTCTTCCGTAAGGGCCCAAAACATCTGATCCACATCCTGAAAAAATTCACTGATTCAAGCAGCATAATAAGCCATCCATCACACACCACATCCTCACGAGACGATTCCACTTTAGTAGGGATGGATTCCCATCCCATGCTGCTCGTATATTCCGAAGGAAGTGTCAGCTATGAGGTATTTAAGAAAAAATTTTCTAAACAGTATAAAAAAATGGTGGCACACGGGGCAAATAACCTGAATTTGATGTATTTTGCTCATACTGATCACAACTTCGCTACCGTAATCAGTCAGCTGAAATTATTTGATGCTGTTGTTAATTGGCTGAAAGAGATCAAGCTAGTCTCACATTCATCCAGCGAAAAACCTGCTATTGAGAACCTATATCATTAAGAACCATGAAGCTATTATTCAGAAGAATAGGAAGACATTGGATCAATATCTCACTTAATTTTGGTAGCCTCCTGCTTGGACTGGTTTCCTTTTTGCTGATCCTCAATTACGTCATTTTCGAATACTCATACGATACCTTCCACGAAGGCTCAGACCGTATTTACCGGATGTATGTTACGGCCATGAGAGGTGATGAAGCCCTTGAAAGCATGGCGGTATTGAGCGCCCCGATCGCTCCTGAAATTCAAAAAGCTTTTCCTGAGGTGGAAGCCTCCGTTCGCATACGGACTCCAGGTAACAACGCAGGTTACAATGTAGTTACGTTTCACAACAAATCTTTTGTGGAGCGTACTGTCGCGTTTGTTGATCCATCCTTCTTTGATGTCTTTAACTTTCCTATCGTACAGGGCGATGACAAACAGCCCCTGGATGAGCCGAACTCAATCGTCATCTCTGAAGCTTACGCTAAAAAATATTTTGAGAATAAAAACCCGATTGGTCGTGTACTGAAGTTCAAAAACCTAAACTCCGAATACTTATGCAAGGTAACCGCTGTAAGTAAGGTCCCCGAGAACTCGCACCTCAACTTTGACATGTTCATTAATCTGAACACCTATTTCTCAGCATACGATCAGGAGAAAGGACGAACGGACTGGGCTGTCCACGGCTTCTATAGCTACATGAGACTGAGAGAGGGGACAGAACCGAGGGAATTTGAAAAACGATACAAGGAACATTTGGATGAGATCAATGCTTTTGCCAAAAGTATTCCTGAGCTTGATTTTTATTATTTGATGCAACCACTCGATAAAGTTCATTTCGAAACTGCACATCTCAATTATAGCCTGGAAGGTCGAAAGGTCAGTAAGGCGGCAGTAGATTCTTTATTGATGCTTAGCCTGTTGACCATTATCATTTCGTGGTTCAATTTCACCAACCTTTCGATGCATCGCTACACCCTGGGCACGAGGGATATAGCAATTCGAAAAATCATGGGTTCTAGTAAAATAAGTGCGGTAAAAAGTTACTTCTACGAATCACTCCTGGTCAGCTTTGCGGCCACTGTAGCTGCGATTTTAGTCACACAAATGATCCTTCCTTCTTTTAATGAGCTGGTTGGGTTGGACCTCTCCTACTACATCTTCAATTATCCGATCATCTGGATCTCTATGATCCTGTTTCTGCTCTCCAGTGCCATGATATCCTCAGGGGTACCAGGCATCGTGATGGCAAAAATCAATCCGATCAATACCATTCGATCAAAAAATGTATTTGTTTCCAACAAATTCACCCGAAGATTGAAAGGTGTCTTGATCGTTTCACAACTAGTTGCAATTCTGGCGCTTTCGCTAGGGTCTTACACTGTGTACCAGCAAATCAGCTACATGTTGAACATGGAGGTAGGTGCTGACATTGAAAACACCATCATTCTAAGGGAACCGATTGAGGACCGAACCGGTGACACACATGTTCAGCGATTGATCACTTTGAAGGAGCGGCTGGAAAGATCTCCTCAGGTGGAAAGTGTCTGTATTTCCAGTGACGTCCCAACCATTGACCTGACCTGGAATGAATTATACAGTTCCGATCATACGGAGACAGATATGTCCATCGGTTCATCGTGGATCGATCCGGATTTTGTAGGTGCTTACAACATTAACATTCTTGCCGGACGCAGTTTCGAGAAAGACCGTTTATCCGATAGCACCAGTGTGGTCATGAACCAGAGCGCTATGTATCTCCTTGGATTCAAGGACCCGGAAGAAGCTCTCAATTCCAATATCACGCGTTATGGACAACAATTGAAAGTCGTGGGAATCATGGATGACTACCACACCACCCCCATGCGAAAAGCACAAACCCCAGTGATCTACAATTACATCAATAGCGGTAAATACCAATATGTATCTGTGAAATACAATTCAAACTCTTTGCGGGCGATAGATACGGTCACTGAAAGTTGGGAAAGTGTCTACACAACCCGTGAAGGAATGGAGTTTTTCTTCCTCAATGAGCATTTCGGCATGCAATATGATTCTGAAAAATACTTTGCGAAGGTCATGTTGGTGTTGGCACTGATCTCCATCATTCTAGGTGTATTCGGTATATATGGCATTCTGCACAATGATATTGCCGCCAGAACGAAGGAGATCGCGATGCGAAAAGTGTTGGGCTCTACAAACCTCAATGTCATTTTCGTACTCTCTAAGGAAATTCTTCAATTTGTATTGATTGCTACTGTATTAGGTTGGGTTTTGATCTACTACATCATACGTCAGTGGCTGGAGAACTATGCCTATAGCATAGACATGCCAGTACTATCCTTTTTCCTTGGGGGGCTATTGATCCTGCTGATCGCAGTGCTTTCCATCTTATCCAATGTATTTTCTGTTGTAGGGAAAAAGCCTATTCAAGCGTTGAAAGCTGAATAGACACCACATCCACGAAATAATACATATTCAAGATTTTTAATGATCCTGGTCAATTGGCCGGGATCATACCTTTCTCCGCTTTAACCGTCAAGCCTAGTTATGATCATTGATGTCAGGGACGTAGTGATGAACTACCCCATACCAAAAAGTTATAAAGATTGGCTTATCAGGCCTTTTGCGCCCAGAAAGAAAGTTACCGCATTGCACCCATGTTCGCTTACCATTGAACGGGGAGATAAAATTGCGTTCCTAGGAGCGAACGGAGCAGGAAAAACAACACTCTTAAAGCTCATTGGTGGACTCTTGTATCCGACATCAGGTGAAATTCTGGTCAACCATTATCAGACTCAAAAGCAAAACATGCAGGCCCGTCAAACCATCGGATTCGTGTTGAATGAAGAGCGTAGTTTTTATTGGCGACTGACAGGCAGGCAGAACCTTGAGTTTTTCGGAAAACTGGACAATCTAAAGGGTGAAGCGCTTCACCAAAAAATCGATGAATTGCTCGATCTGGTCCAGTTAACCGCTCATGCCGAAAAAGATTTTGCTGGCTACTCTTCGGGTATGAAACAGCGACTTGCGATCGCACGGGGGCTGCTTGCAGATCCTGAAGTACTGATCCTGGATGAGCCCACCCGCACACTCGATCCTATCGGAAAGGAAGAAGTCATCGCCCTGATCAAAATGAAGATCCATCAACAATTGGATCGAACCCTACTGATCGCAACACACGATCTTGAAGAGGCCCAGGCTATGTGTAATAAGATCATCATCATGAAGGCGGGCAAAATATTGCATTATGGCACGACCGACGCCATTCTAGCACAATATGGCAGCTTACAGGATTACTACTTTGAAATGATCATGGGACAACCTACACCTCGTTATCATGAACTTCTGGCATAAGGCAAAGGCTTTCATCATCAAAGACTTCATCATTGAGACGAGCTACAAAGTGAGTTTCGTGATCCAAATGTTTGGATCCATTTTACCGCTGGTCTCCTTCTTCTTTGTTGGGAAACTGGTCGAGGAAGGATCGTCAGAAACGCTGGCCAAATATGGAGGAGAATACTTTCCATTCGCGCTGATTGGTATCGCTTTCACCAGATATTTCCAATTAGCAGTAACCACATTTTCCGACAGCATGCGTCGTGCTCAGATGGCTGGCTGCCTTGAATCAATCCTCAGTTCTCAGACCAATCCTAAGGCAATTGTTCTCAACTCTGCACTGTACAGCTTTCTGTCTGCCGCAGTTCAACTGATACTGATCTTTGTTGTAGGAAGCCTATTTCTTGGATTCAGTTTTGAAAACATCAATGTATTCGCCACTTTGGTCACCTTCATCGTTTCCGTTTTGGCTTTCATCAGCTTTGGCATGTTCGCAGCTGCAGGGACAATTATCTTCAAGAAAGGCGAGCCGTTTGGTTTTGTATTCAGCCATTTAAGTGCCATCCTTGGAGGTGCCTATTTCCCCATCACCCTGATGCCCAATTGGCTTGAAACCATATCATATGTTTTCCCGATCTACTATGCCTTAGATGCACTGCGACTGACCATACTGCAAGGGTATTCTTTGACCATGATCGCCCAGGATCTATATATTATCTGTGGCATGACGCTTATCTTTTTCCCATTGAGTCTCTACTTTTTTGAGTGGGCCGTTGAAAAAGGAAAACGAGAGGGAACATTGATCCAATACTAATTTCCATCAAGCAATAACAAACTAATACAACAACTTTTCTCCCTCAAAATCCCCTCTATTGCTTCAAAATTCCACACATCCAGGAGGTAACCCCTCCTAACCCACTCTTTTTCGATAAAGTACAAAAACTGTCCTTAGATTTACACTCATGTCTTGTTGAGGACTTGCTGGGAAACAGATTGATGGTAACTTTCGGTTACTTGTTTGTATTTGTATTCCACCGCTAAAAAATCCTCAAACATGAATCCATTTAAAGGCCAAAGTTTTAAACGTCGAGACCTGTCACATTGGATACCTCGACTTATTGTGGCCATTATCATCGCGCAAACACTTCCTGCCAAATTCTTAGCCGTTCCTGAAAGTGTCTGGATCTTCGATCAACTTAATATGGAGCCTGGTGGCAGGATCATCATCGCGATCTTTGAATTGATCGCCGTTGTGGCCCTGGTTTCCAGACATTACATTATTGGTGCCATCATATCACTTAGCATCATCAGTGCTGCCAATTTCTATCACTTCACCGTTCTGGGACTTGAAGTTAATAATGATGGAGGTCTACTATTCATTTTCAGCATCATCGTTGTGATGTGCTCTCTTTGGGTTGTGATGTACTGGAACTTATTCCACAACTCCCGCAAAGCAAGACTGAATCGATTGGAAAAAGAGAATATTTATGTAGACCATCACCTCATCGAGGAAGATGCAGACCTTCAAGGGAAGTAGTCATTACAAATGGTCGTGTTCACGCTAAACCTCATTATTGTATGAGTTGGTGCTGAACCAATGATGGACTTATTCATTTAAACGAATAAGTCATTTTTTTTAAATGAAAAATCTACTATTCGTCCTTTCACTGTTTTGTTTCATCCAATCCTCAGCCCAGGGACCCTGGGCACCGGGAAAAGGTCATGGATACACACAACTGCTCTTCAATCTCATCCCGCCTTACTCCCAGGTTTATGATGGCGGCAGCACCACCAGGGAAGTAGATCGGGAGATATTTGACTTTACGGTGGCAGCTTATGGAGAATTCGGTATCTCTTCGCGATTAACCGTTGGAGCAACTTTGCCATTCATATTGGTTTCCACCGGCGGCACAACAGATCCGATGAATACAACCCCAAACCTTCCTTCCGATAATTTGGCTGCTCCTGGTAACATCAGCCTGTTCAGTAAATACACCATTTTGGACCAATCGGTGAAAGTGGCATTGATCGGACAAGCAGACCTTCCTACCAGTGATCGTGATGCCGAAACAGGACTTTCAACAGGTGTCAATGCAACTACCCTCCAACCCAAACTATCCATTGGTGGTGGACAAAAAAGTTGGTTCGCTTATGGTTTCTTTGGATATGGCTATCGCGCCAATGATCATCATGATTTTCTAAGTTTTGGTATTGAAGGAGGCTTGAAAGCCAGTGAAGATTTCACCGTAATCCTGAACATCAACCGTTGGCACAACCTCGACAATGGTGACCCTAATGTCGACGCTCCCAATATCATTGAAACAGGTCTTTATACCAGTTTTCAAGAGTACAACGCTTTCCTTCTCAAAATCTTTGCTGAAGATTTATTTTCCAAAGGGTTTGGCGGGTTTGCTTCCCTTGGCGGAGGCTCAGGGACATCTGTAGCAGCCTCCCCTGCCATCAGTTTGGGGCTTTTCTATAAGTGGTAGTTTGCTGCTGCTCCTGGTCGAGCTTTAATAGAACAATCAGCACAGGTATCCTATCGGATTTGAAAGGCTGATTAGGCATTTCAAAAAATTATTCAGCACCGCAATCGTTTCCATTTTTCAGGTTCGGGATCAATTCAATTCCGAACAACTTTCCGAAGCAATTTTTTATTAGTTTAGGCGTCATCATTAATTCTTAATCATGAAGTTTAAGCTCCTAGCCCTCACCTTGTTACTGACTGCTTACGCATGTAATACACCGAAAACTCAAGTGGAAGAAAAACCTGCGGAAGCAGCTCAAGCTGCCGAAGCAAATTTCATGTGGGAAAATGCCAACATGTATTTTCTGTTGACGGATCGGTTCAAAAATGGTGATCCCTCCAATGACAATTCATTTGGCCGACAACCAGATGGTGCACCATTGCGGAGCTTTATGGGCGGAGATATCCGTGGAGTGATCCAGAAACTGGACGAAGGTTATTTTCAGGAGCTTGGTGTCAATGCCATTTGGATGACACCTGTTTTTCAACAAGTCAAATCATCCGTAGACGAAGGTTATGGTAGTCAATACGCCTTCCATGGTTATTGGATCTCCGACTGGACCACACTGGATCCAAATTTTGGAACAATAGAAGACTTAAAAGAACTGATCAAGAAAGCCCACAACCAGGGCATCCGGATCGTATTTGATGTAGTGATCAACCATACCGGGCCTGTTACAGAGATGGACCCTAAATACGAAGAATCCTGGGTACGCACCTCTCCACAATGCACCTACAGTAGCTACGCCTCAACCGTGACTTGTACTTTAGTGGAAAACCTACCTGATGTTAGAACTGAATCAGATGAAGCCGTCGAGCTACCCCGGTACTTAGTAGACAAGTGGAAAGCAGAAGGCCGCTATGAGCAGGAAGTGGCCGAACTAGATGCGTTTTTTGAAGCTACCGGCCATCCAAGAGCTCCCCGCTTCTACATCATGAAATGGATCACCGATTATATCAAAGAATTGGGCATAGACGGATTGCGCGTTGATACGGTAAAACATGTGGAAGAAACCGTCTGGAAAGAACTCTATCAATTGGCACTACAGGCATTAAAGGATTGGAAAACAGCTAACCCGGCTGAGAAACTAGATGATCTGGACCTATACTATCTAGGTGAAGTTTACAATTACTCGATCTACAACAAGGAGTTCACCATGGATGGTGGTGTTGAAAAAATCGACTACTACGCCCAGGGTTTCAACAGCTTGATCAACTTTGCCTTCAAAGGGGAAGTCGTCAAAAAACCTGAAGAAGTATTCTCCACTTATTCCAATATTCTGAACAGTCCTGAGTGGGAAGGACTAACTACTCTGCATTACATTGCCTCTCATGATGATGGCGCCATTCTGGATCGTTCAAGAGAGCAGATCAAAGACTTTGCTACGATGCTGATGCTCGTACCCGGAGGTGCTCAAATCTATTATGGAGATGAATTAGGCAGAAAACTGGAATATGAAGGTGCATCCGGAGATGCGACCTTGAGAACGCCAATGCCCTGGGAAGAACTTGAGACCAATGAAACCATGCAAGCTACATTAGCACACTGGCAAAAGCTCGGGAAATTCAGAAGAGACCACCCTTCTATCGGCGCTGGGGTTCATGAAATGATTCAAGCAGCTCCTTATACTTTCAAAAGAACTTTATCTGATGAAGTTACTGATCAGGTAGTTGTGGTAATGGACCCCACTTCTGAAGTAAATGTCGCAAATACCTTTCCAGAAGGACAGGAAGTAAAAGACCATTACAGTGGAGCAATTGGAATTGTAAAAGATGGAAAAGTTACCTTCAATCAGGATAGTCCCATCAGGCTAGTAGCGCTATAAAATCAAGAAAAACGCTTTTAGGAAAAGATCCTTAAAACCCGACAAAGTGATTCGCTAGAGTGAGCTAAAATAATTAGCTGTCTTAAGAAAAAGATTCTTGGATATTTGAAATTAGATTTTTATAAAAATCTAATAATCAAACACTTACATCATTTTGGGTATAGTATTTATTCCATTTAAGAAAAATTGTAATGTCTAATTAACTTATTAAGGTAAGAACCTAAGTGAGAATGGACATTAACAACTTAAAAGCTAATGGATATGGAAACAATACTATTGAATTTGATTTTCTTAGTGGCACTCGGTGTGTTGGTCAATTATGGATACTCGATCCTCGTGTCCCAAAGTAATCTTTTAAAAGCCGAAGGCTTCAACGATTATTACTCTATATTATTGCAATCACCTCTTCTTCTTAAGCTCAATCCTTTCTTCGGTTTGAAACGAAGAATGCTGGAATTGACTAAAGAACGAGACAAACTGAGTCATGTAATACAGCAAGTATTATCTCGTCAGAACAAATCACAAGAGCAGATCAAAACTGCATATATGGCCAAAATCAATGAAGGAATGGCCCATGAGTTAAATAATTCTCTGAACATCGTTAATGGAGCGATAAAACCAATCTGTCAAGATTTTGAAGCATTAAAATCTCATATCAAAGTTGAAGGAGAAACTGGTGCACAGCTCATGGCTGAAGTGGAACTGTTACTCAAGGCCCTTGCTCAGAGTGCCGAAAGGGCCTGTGATTCAGCATCAAATTTTCTGGATATGCTACCTGATCAGATTGAAAGTTTCGATGAAGAGCAGCAGTTGGATGTAGTGGTAAAACGAATGATCAATTGGTACAAGATCTTATACCCCGAGATCACATTTAACTTTCAAATTGAAATGGATCTCCAGCTAAACTCGGAAGCCTCCGATCTCTTAATGGCCATCAATTGCTTACTCATCAATGCCATCGAGGCAAGTGTTCAAAGACCGAACGCTAAAATTGATATCGGAATCCTGGGAAACAAAGGCCAATTAGTTGTAGTTGTTATGGATAATGGCAAGGGAATTCCCAATGAAATCAAGGGAAGAATCTTTGAACCATTTTTCACAACGAAGGATAGCATTCAAATCGCAGGACTTGGGCTTTTCAATATTTATGAACTGATTACAAAAAAAGATGGATCCATCAGGGTGAAGGACAATCCGAACGGCGAAGGCGGAACCATATTTAGCGTGAATCTACCGGTTGACTAAATCATTGGCAATAAGAAAAGGAATCATTAAAACATCAAGAAGAATAATCTTATTACAAATAGGAAAATTCATCTTCCTTTTCACCGGAAAAAGCCTCAAAACGAAGAATTTTAATAATACAGAGAAGATTTCAAGAACATTTTTATATTGCCTTCGGACTATCACGATTGATATATGATGAGACGAGTGAAGTACACGCTATTTACCTACGTACTTTTTGGAGTCTGTTTGTTTGCTTTTTCCTCATGTGAAGAAGATTCGGAGATTTTGGATAATCTGGAAATTAAGAAGGAAACAGATGACGACAAATCGACGGTAGAACAGCCAGCTATTAATAGCCCAGGTGGTAACTGATATTTTTAATATTGAATTAATCAATTCAACCACAAAAAAATGAACCGTAAGAGACAAAATTGGAAAAAGATCATTCCTACATTTATTATAGGATGTTGCTTATTGGCTGCATGTGAAATGCAAGCTGATCAAGAAATACTTGCCACCTCTGAATCCGAATCTTTGGAAGTGGCGTTGCAAGAGACGCGGGAGTTCATGTATGATGATCCAATTCGAGGAATCTCCAGTCTGGATGAAATCATCGATCAAGCTAAATCGCAAAACTCAGCACTAATAACTGGTAAGGCTCTATGGTACCAGGCATATCTACAACATCAATTGATGGATGATGTATCTAAAGCATATTTTGCGTATAAGGAATCACTGAAATATCTGGATCAAACTACAGATGCAATCACCAAAGCAAAAGTCAGGAACAACCTGGCTGTCTTGAACGAATATTATGGTCAATATGATTTCGCGATTAGCATCTATCAAAGTATTCTTGAAGATCGAGACAAACTTGCGGAAGAGCAGCTTTCTAACGTCTATTATAACCTTGGCAGAAATTACAAACTGAAAGGAGATGAAGAATCGTTCTTCAAAGCGGAAGATGCTTTTACACAATCACTGGAATTGGCTCAAAGCATTGATCACCATAGAAACATTGCCCGTGCGAATAATCAGGTTGGTATGATGTATAAGGATCTTGCTGATTATGACATGTCCAGAATCGCTTACAGGAATACTATTCGAGATTATCAAAACGATTCCAAAAGTGATGGTGTATTAGATTTTGTAGGACAGGCCTATCATGGAATGGGAGTCACCTACATGGAGCAAGAACGATTTGACGAAGCTAACGAAGCCTTTAGAGAAGCGTTAAAATATAAAACTGATAGTGAATCTATTTTTATCACCAAATATGATCTTGGAAGTGTGCTTTTTGAACTTGGCCAACCTATGGAAGCTATCGCTACCTGGAAAGATGCCCTGAAAGAAAAACACAATAAAAATGAGCGAATCCAGGTAGAAATTTATGCTAAACTCACTTCTGCACTTGCTGCACACAATGAATATGCAGACGCTTTAATGTATGCACAAATTTATAATGAGCATATCAGTAACATTCTTTCCGAAGGTGAAAAATATCAAGCTGAAAACAATCGAGTGATCTTTGCAGATATCATCCGCGAGTACGACGAATTCAATCAAGTCATTCCTTTTTACAAGGAACCGTGGGCCATTGTGCTCATGTTTATTTTCATCGCTTTAGCGGTGTACACAGGCAGTCGTGCCTATTATCAATCTAAATTATCCACGAAGGTGTCTGATACAAGATCTGAAATCCAGATCGAATTTCAGAACATCAAACTAGATTAAGTGACCTGTGTTCTAAGGACTAAGGTCGCTTGATCTTTGTTTTCTCTTGTTAGGATAAAATCAATCTTTAAATAACACATTGAAAAACGTAAAAGGATCCTCATGGATCCTTTTTGTTTGTAGTATTCTTTCATTCCAATCTTGCCACCGACAAGGAGAACTACTTCTCTCCTATCTTACCGCTAATGATATCGGAAAGGGTATCCTGCATAATATAGAAGTCCTTCAGTTTCTGGTTGTAAGCCAGAAATATCGCTTTTAAGTCCCCAAATAAGCGGCGACGGTCAATTTCATTGGTATCTTCCTCTTCTATTCTGCGCAGTTTATCACTGAAAAACGTAGCAATCCGGTCAATGTCATTGCGGGTGATCTCAAAGTTTTGAGTGGACTCATTTACCAGATTCTCCAGCTTAGCTTCTGTGTTGTGCTCAATTTTAAACTCTTCATAATTACTCTCGGTCATCTCTTTGGTGATGAACAAGTGAAGGTTGATCTTGAAGGCCTGAGCTACACTTCTCAAAACATCCGGTTTAGGGATTACATTGTTTTCGTATTTATTAATATTATGGCTTGGAACCCCAATAATTTCCCCAAACTCGCTCTGACTTTTGATGTTCTCAACCCTCCGTAAAGTCTTAATATTTTTATTAATCAGATCCACTCTTTCCGCCTTTACTTAATATTAATACATCTAAGAATATTTTTCTCAAAATTCTTCAAGCCTTATTTTTTATATCGTTGATTTACAGGGTTTTATGAAAAAAAATTAAATCAAGAAAATTTATCTTTCCAATAAAAGAATACGTGCTTAATTACAGAAGGTTTATAGCTAGATACTTCATTTCATTAAGAACCAGTTACTCATTAAGAGTCAGCTTATTCAACCAAACACTGAGCTATGAAAAGTGCATCCCAGAGGGATGCACTTTTATTTTGTACCTATCAAATGTTAGACTTGCACGCCAGATGTGGCCTCTAAAACTACAAGACTCGCGGGACGATGAGAACTGAAGGATATTTCATTAACGCTTATGGATCTTCAATGTGTTGATTTGTGTATCAGTTTTGACTTGTAATAGATAGGTCCCTGAGGTAAGGTCATTCAAGTTGATCCCTGTATATACATCTGCTGGAAGAAATTTCTTTATCAACTTTCCATCCAAAGAAGTGAGGTCTATTGATCTCACCTGATTAAGGTCCTGTTCTTTAAGGTATAAAACATTACCTGCCGGGTTTGGATAAACTAATGTACCAGACTGATATATTTGGGTGTTCAAAACGAGGAATACCTCAAGAGGCGCTTCAAAAATGTCACTCTCATCAATTCCATCATTGACAGTAACAGAAACTAAAAGTTCCCCTACAAAACCTTCTGCTGGCATGATGGTATGGTCATCAACAGAATAATTTTCACCGGCACTAACTGTCAGTGTAAAATCTCCCGGAAAATCATGATCATCATCTTCAACTATAAAATCCGTAAGACTCAAGGTCCATGGGGTATCCTGCGGAATTAAAATGGGTGCTGATAGACCCGTAATTACTGGTATAATATTAAGTTTCTGTATTTCTACATTAACCGTATATACTTCACTCTCTTCAATACCGTCACTGACAGTAACAGGTACATTTAAGGTTCCTGAAAAGTCTAATTCAGGAGTAATCGTGTATCCATCAAGGGTATAATGTTCTCCCTCATGGACAGACAAAATAAAATCATCCGGGTAAGTATGGTCAGTATCCTCCACTTCCAAATCTGCAAGCGACAAGGTAAATGAGGTATTCTCAGAAATGACAATCGGTTGGACCAAACCAATGATCACGGGTTCCTGGTTCAAATCTGCGGCTGTGAGGTTATAATACTTATCAATGATAGTATCAATTCGCCCAATGATCTTGGCAGCGTGCACCTCATCGTATATAATGCGGATCGAATCCCATCGAGGAACATGGTAATTTGGATCCATGTGTTCGACCATCGAATGGTAGATGTGTTGAATGGCTTCATTATCAGCGGGAACAGTAGCTCGATAGTGCAACAGGCGTTCTTTTACAATTTCAGATGTAGGCAAAGACTGCAATTCACTCACAAGGATGTCTGAAGGCAGGATTCCATGAAATTCAAAATGAGGCGCCATATTGACACCAAGCACTTCAGAAGCGGCAGCGATGAACTGATCATCTTCTAAACTGTAAGGACTCCAATCAGGGTTGGCGATTTGATAATCATAGAAATATTGATTGATCTCGCCATAAGCCTCCCATCCAAACATTTTGGCAATGTCTACTAGTTTTACCAGGCCCCGACTTTGATAAAGTAACTGGTCCCATGGGCCATCGATCTCATAACCAATTCGGTTACCTTCATAGAAGTTCGGAGTTACGATCCAATCAAGCGTCGCTTCTTCCAAAGTCAATCTTTGATTCTGAGAATAGACAAAAGCCGAATCGATCGACTCACCCATGGCGATACTATAAGCAGCAGTCGCCGGAATGTGAACATTGGTCTCTTGTTCAAAAGGCAGGGTTGGCATGTTATGTAAATGTCCATATTCATGGAAAATGATGTAATTAAATCGTGCTAAGCCTTTGTACCATTCCCGGCCTTGTCCGACCACCACAGGTTCATCCCATTGGTATTCATAAGGAAATGCTACCGTCTCCAAGGACATGGGGTAAGCGGCCGGTGCGGCCGTAAACTTTGCATGGCTATTTCTGTCTACCATCAGGTATTCACCTCTAAACCGCTCTAATGGTCTTCCCAGTGCAATATTTACGGCATCAAACATATCATCCCAAACGGACAAGACGGAATCTGGAGATACCACATTCTTCACCATGCCATGAGGAATAGTGCACATGAATTTAGAGGATTCTATGTCTGCCCAGGGCACGTGGGCATTGGCTACCTCTGATTGAAATTCTTCTAGCGATGTTGAAAACCCTTCTTTCGTAGAATAGTATGGCGCTTTGATTGCTCCATCTACCTCAAAGGTTAGCGGTCCCAATTGTTTGCCATCAGGGACAGTAAGGTATATTCCTCCACCAAATGGATTCGCCACAGTTATGGTTTTGCTTTCAATTGCATACTGAGTGGATATTCTTGGATATCGAGTAAATTCATTCCAGGTTTCTTGCACGTTTTTTCGGTGCGCTCCGACAAATAATGTCATATCTTGTCTAATCGCCGCATCGGGTACTGTGATTGTGACCAGTTCACCAGGAGCTACATAATACCCGCTGGGGCGAATGACTTCTTCCTGGTCATTGAGATGGAACCCTGGATCCGTTTGATAATCACCATCGATCGTAAAAGTGGCATCGGAGATGCGAGGAGCAGCGTTACTTACCGTACCGGGAAACAACTCATGATCTTTGAAGGTCAATCCTTCCATTTCTACCACGGTTGAGCCCCCATACTGATTATCTAAAATCCATTGCTGCATCTGGTATTGGATAGCCTCCATGGCGTGAAAGCCATCAGGAGACTCCTTAAATGGCTGATCAAAGATGGGTCCGTAAACAACTGAATAAGCTTCCATGTAAGTATGAATACTTGCTTTATTGGGCTGATACGATGTTTGGTCCCAATTAGCGACAAAAACGCCGTGTAAAGAATCTATGGTCTCATTTGGTAATGTAGTCGTTCCTTGCAAATGATCCGTTAATAGCCCGATCACTGTACCCACTTGATCCGGATCGCCGGATAAGACCGGACTGGCAATTACCAAATAATCTACCTGAAGGTCGAGGCTCGGAGGTGGTTCGAAAAGATTAATATGGTTGTTGATGTCAGACCCTACCGCCATCTGTTGTGAGATGGTTCGCTTGAATCCATCATAATCCAGGCGATCGTCAAAATAGGAAGTAGAAACCGAATTATTGACGATGTACTGTATGTATGGTGTAGCGGCATCAAAGAATATTCGAACAATCAGTTCGTACCAAATTCCTGAATCTATTTCACTTACAAAATCAAGCTTGCCTTCTGATTGGTATATCGGGGGTCCGTAATTGATACCATCTCCGTAAGTAGTGATGATCCTGAGCTGACCTTCCCATTGCCGTGCGGTAATATCGAAACCTCCTAAACGCTGATCGTAATCCTCTTTACTCGACAAAATGACTCGAGCATCTTCATCTGCTGTTGATTGCCAATCCCCCTCTACTTTGAAACGTACCCTGATCTCCAGAGAAGCGGACGTATCAATCGCAGCACTCAATGCGTTGGGCAACAGCAGATAGTCATAACTGCCCATCGTCACATATTCACCGCTTTCTATCATTGGGTTACCTTGCTCAACAGCATGATAGCTTCCGAATTGATCCTGAAAGTCATTATTAAACTCATATCGAGCTAATTGACCGTGGGATGGCCAGAAGACAATTGCCATTAATGAAAAGAAAACAAGTCGTGGAATGATGTAAGCATTCATAGAGGATCATTAAAATAAGGGGTCTATACAATCACTTAATATTTAATAAAAGCAAGTATGAATTGTACTATTTAAAGTTAAATTGACTTCATTATCATTTCCAAAGTACCTCCGGGACAAAGGGGAGACATTCATTCAAATTCGCTGAGAAATAAAAAAAGGTACGCTATAGCAGACGCACCTTTTTCAAATTAACCAAATTCAATCATAACTAATGCTTGTCAAGCATCTATTGATTGTTTCAAATGCTTATTCATCATTCACTATGAATTTTGACTTATTGAAAAAAATTGATTGATGATTTAGAAAACCATCTCTTCCTTTTACCTCGTTTTTTCTATATCAAAAATTGGCCAATCGTGAGTTTCATTTCCACTGGTATCGAGTCGTTGGTTAAAATGCAGTGTTATTCCTCAGGAAGGTTCAGCTAATCAGCCCTTATAACCCTTCTTACCATGCTACCCATTTGCTGATTATTGCGCTACTTCAAGTAAATGACCCATTTGAAGACTGTCTTTGATCAATGACTCTTGAATGGGATGCACTTTTTCATTATAATCCCTCACTCCATAGTCTATGCCTGAAACCACTCGCTCCGGTCTTTCTCCCTTATCAGCGGCGATAACGGACAGAATATCATCTGCTACCATTTGAGGATCAGGTGCTTGATCTGTTTCGAAAAACCCTTCGAAATTCTTCAACATAGCACCTGGTACTCCCTTGAAGTCTCCATATCCTTCTAGCGTGGCTACATCTGCCTCTTGTGGGCCACTGTACAATAAGCCCGTTCCAAATGGACCAGGCTCGTTCACAGATACTTCTATTCCAAATGGAGCCACTTCATATCTTAGCGACTGTGAATAGGCTTCAACTGCATACTTACTGGCACAATAGATCCCGAAATAAGGAAATGACAACCGTCCTGCAAGAGAAGATACATTGATGATCAATCCGTTTTTTTGGCCACGCATGTGAGGCAATACCGCCTTTATCGTTCGAATGATACCAAAGAAATTCACATCAAATTGGTCTTTTGCCTGCTCCAAGGAATAAGCTTCTGTTATGCCTACGAACATTACTCCAGCATTATTGACCAACACATCAATTTTTCCATCGGCTTCTACAATTTGCTTAATGGATTGCTCTACAGATTGTTCTTGAGTAACATCTAGTTCTACAACTTCTATTTTAAGTCTTTCATCATTGGCTATTTCTAGCAGCTCATCCTTGCTTTTTTTGTTCTTACCATCCATATTCCTCATGGTTGCCCAAACTTTATAACCTTGCCGGGCAAGGGTTAGAGCTGTCAATTTGCCAAAACCATTGCTACTTCCTGTTATTACTACGTTTTTCATGTATTAATTAATTGATTGTTATTTAATTTTTAAACAAGTCATCTACACAATTCAGAAAAAATCTAAAAAATCCCGCATGCATATTAGACCGGTCGTCTAGTTTCAATTCAAAAATTTTTTACAGCAATTTTTCTATAAATTGAATGAACAAGTTCATAGGTTGATCATCTCTAGTTGATTTCATACGTACCAGAGCTCCTTCCCAACTATTTAAGATGAAAGCTGCGTATTCCTTAGCAGAATACTCGGTTTTTATATCACCTTGTTCCTGTCCTTCTACAATTGTCTGTTCAAATACCAACTCCATTGCATTGAATCCATTACTAATGGTTTCTGCAAAAACGTCTTTGTATCCTCCTAATTCCAGACTACTATTTCCAAGTAGACATCCTTTCCCGTATTCTTGATCCTGATAAATTTTCATGACCGCCTGGAAAAGGTTAAATATTCTCCTTTTGGGAGTGACATCTCTATTATCCAAAAATGTTTTTAAAAAGTCCACATTTTGCCTAGTAAAAAATTCAATCACCTTGAGCCCAAAATCTTCTTTACTTTTGAAATAGTAGTAAAACGATCCCTTCGGTATGTTGGCGGTCTCGAGAATTTTCGTAAGACCGACACCATTGTAGCCGCTTTCAAAAATCAATTCCGCTCCTACCGATAATATGTTATCTACTGTTTCTTCTCTCATTTGATTATTAGACCAGTCGTCTAGTGCACGGCAAATCAAAACAAAAGTTGTTCATAAGCCAATTTTTTTTCCAATTTTCATGTATTTGGAATCCTAACTCCTTTGTTTTGATCATAATAAGGCAACGTGGTTGAGTTGATTCAATTCTACCGATGTAAAAAAAGTGTGGCTATTAGATCGCCCCTGATTTCAGAAACTCATAAGTAAATACATCTCCCACCATATGACTTTATTCTTATCTCTGCTCTTAAACTGATACTCCAAATTAATTTTAAAAGAGAAAACCCGGCTCTCACCGGGTCATACTTCCGCCAAAAAAAGTTGTTGTGGCTAAGCTTTTATCGGATATGCATTTTATGTTCAGTAATCTGTCCTGAATCCGGACTTCCTTCAGCTCCATTTTGGTCTCTTCAAACTTTTGTATGTCCAACATGTTATGGACCATCTGTAACATCATTTTCCCGGACTGAGCGATCTCTTGCAGGTCCTCATTCTTTCTGAAGTTGTTTGCCATGGAAATGATCACATTTAATGGGTTTTTCATGTCGTGCGCAATCATCTGGGTAAGGCTGTTCCTAAATTGTGTTAGCTCCTGAACTTGCCTATTCTTCTCTTCAAGGTCTTTTGATTTCAGGTTCAAGACATGGGCATAATTCTTTTCTCTTCGATAGACCCAATAAATGATGAAGCAAAGCACAATGAATACCCCTAAAGCAATCAGACTGTAGTTACGAAACTTTTCTTGTTTGGTGAGTGTCGCCTCCATGGCTGTCTTTTCTATCAGTCGATCTTGTTCAACCCGTAATCGCTCTTGTTCGAAAGCTTGTTCCAAATTGATTCGAGTTACTGTTTTAACAGCCTCTTCGTTCAGGATGGAATCATTCATGACCTTAAACTCTTTTTGATAACGATAGGCCATAGCGAACTCCCCTACTTCCGCGTATGCGATCGACAAGACTTCAGATGCTTGTTTGACCAATTCAATGTTCTTAAGCGTAGTGGCCAATCGATAAGCCACTTCACCTTGTTGAACCCCTTGTTTCCAAGCCACCATCTTGATGTGCGTTTTTGCACGTCCCAGAGCAATTCGGGCTTTAAGTATCATATTGTCCAACTTCTGACTGATTGCATCTGCTTTATCATACCAGGCCAGCGCTTTATCGAATGAGCCAAGTCCTATACTTACATCACCCATCAAATATTGGAAGGTTGCAATTTGAAAGTCATTGTTGATCTCTGTAGCAAGATCAATGCCCTGATCTATGTAATGGATCGCCTGATCATATTCATTAAGCTCAAGGTGTATGGATGCGATTACGTTTAAAGAAAGTAGGATACCATTATTAACCCCGATCTCCCTTCTGAGAGCCAATACCCTGGCCGCCAAAGTTTTGGCTTCTTCTAAATCGCGCAAATCCCGATAAACCGTCGAAAGGTTTCCATAAACATTTGCGATACTCTTTGGTAATTCACCCTCTTCAAAAATCGTCAAAGCCTTATAGTAAGCATGGATACCCGATTCATATTCTTTTATTCGGACATAAAGTCCACCAATATTCATCCAAGTATTCCCTCGGCCTTCAACACTTTTGGTTTCTGCGTATAATTCCAGTGCATTTTGATAGCCTTCGAAAGCTTCTTCTAACTGTCCTTGATTTTTGTAGGCATTCGCGAGGTTATTGTAGGTATTTGCCGCACCCTCTACATTTCCTAATTTAAGATGATTCTCAAGTGCCAAATGATAATATACCTTGGCAGAATCCATGATTCCTTCGAGTTCAAAGGAGATTCCAAGGTTTGTATAAATGTGAGGTAGTTTCACACTGTCCTTTAGCTGCAAAGCAAAACCAAGTGCTTTATTGTAATATTTTTGGGCAGCCCCCTGATCACCTAAAACTTTGGATTGAATGATCCCGATGTTATTGATGGTACCAATGGCACCTTGTAAATCACCTAAGTACTCCCGAAGCTTAAGATCGATTTCATAGCATTCCAGGGCATTTTGATAGGCTTGCCCTCTGTGAAAAATAATCCCTCGTCGAAACCAGGCAACCGATAATCCCTTTTGATAAGAAAGCTGTTCTGCCAATTCTATTGCCTCGGCGCTCTTTTCTAATGCCAGGTCCTTTCTCTTATCAATAAAGTAAGCGGCTATCAGCTGAACCAATACATTCACACGATTGGTATCGGGTTCACTGATTTGTAGTTCGGTTTCAAGGCTATCAATATTGTACCGCTGACTGTAACCTTGAGGTATCACGGATATCAGCAACATCAGCATCAATAAAACCCTTACCTTATCTTTCATAACTCCCTCTTTTGCATCCATAGCAACCAATTGACTTTCAGTAATTTAGATACACACTTACCATAAGATAATTGAAAGCAACTCTAACTTATATCAGTACCAGGCCACGTTGTAGGTGAAAAATATACTCGGATTATTACAGAATAAATGTACTGGACTTAGGTGATTTGTATACCTCTCCGTCTACTTACATTAAGGATAAGTATACCAAATGAATACCGAAGCGCAATTGTAAAGGTTGCGTCTATTCAACAAAGAGGTTCTTCATCAACCACAGTTCCATCGTATCATGAGGGGTCATCCTAAAAACATCAATATCTCCATCTCCTTCCCAATCACCCACAAACAAATTATAGGAGCCATCCAGGTTGATCGTATCTGCCTGCCAGGAAGAAGTAACCTGGGTTAAAACCATCACCGGAAATGTTGTGGGCACTTCGGCATTATTTTCCTTCGCAATATCAATGGCCCTGATTCGGTTTACCCCTGTAATGATCTCGAATTGACCATCCCGATCAAGGTCCTCAACCGTATGAAAAAGAAAATGTCTTTGTCCGCTGAAACAGATTTGAGGGACTTTATCACCACGGATTAATGTACCCCAAGCTGGATCAATAACTGGCCAATCAAAATTATTCCGCCCTCAATCCATCCACCGGATTAGAGATCAGCAATCGCTTTAACTCAATGCCGATGATCAACATCATGACCATGCATAAAACCGTACCACTGTAGAACATGAATTGATAAGACAAGGGCATGTGATATTCGTAGAACAGCTCAAAGATCATTTTTACCATGTAATAACTCGCTGGTGCGGCCAACCCCACCGTTATTATGAAAGTCCATAAATATTGGAAAGTCAATATTCCAGCAATGTTTTCCATCCTGGCTCCCAGCACTTTCCGAATGCTGAATTCTCTTGATCGACCAGCCACATTGAGCGCCAGTAAGCCATACAATCCAAGTCCTGCAATCAAGGTGACGATGGTGGCCAGAGCCGTCCAAAAGTTACTACCATCCTCCATGCTCTGATCAAAATTACCCCATACATCTTCCTGATAGCCTCCAAGAAATGGAATCTCAGGATGCATGGAAGCCCATACCGTCATCAATTCGGCATATACTTCCTTTTGTCGAGATGATTTGGTTCTTAAGGCGAGGTATCGCAGTTGTTCATCTCTGGCGAGCGTAAACATGGTTGGTGGTACTTTTAAATAGAAACTATTGGCATGAAAGTCCTTCACCAAACCTATGATCTGAAAGTTCGAACTATCTACTTTGATGCTTTGACCCACAGGATCGTTAATGCCCAACCGACTGGCCATGGTTTCATTAATAACCACAGACCGATGGTCGCTTTCCCTGTTCAGTTCCAGGGTTCTACCGCTAAGCACCTCAACTTGTACGGTTTTGAAATACTCAGGAGTGACCGCAAAGTTGGTTACTTCAAAAGGAAGAGCTTCATGAAACACCTCCAACACCTCACTGGACTGTCCTAAATGATGTTTCCCTCCTGCAGAGAGCAGGACATCCGGATTTTGCTCCATGGCATGTCGCAGCTGCTCAAAAGAGGATTGATCAGGCACACGTACATAGAGCACCTCTTCTTCTTCATAACCCCAGTCACGTTGCTGCTGATACTGCGAATTTTGGGTGAACAGCACCGCCAGTGAGATCAGCAAACACGAAATAAATAGTTGAAATCCGACAAAAAACCTGGTCAGAAGACGTTGCTGACCTATTTTCCCTGCTCCTTTAAAAAGGTTAGCCACTTGAATTTTAGAAACATAAAATGCTGGATATACACCGGAAATAAGTGTCGTGAAGAATAACACCGATGGCAAAAAGATCAGCAAA
Organism: Cytophagales bacterium; assembly: GCA_033344775.1. Lineage (NCBI taxonomy): Bacteria > Pseudomonadati > Bacteroidota > Cytophagia > Cytophagales > Cytophagales bacterium. The sequence goes on from JAWPMT010000001.1 coordinate 768,760, forward strand.
TCAGGATCTTTCCAGGTAAAATCCATTTGGAATGACATGGTATTTTCAAGCCAGGGAACGAATAACTGGCTTCCCAATATGACTCCAATAATCGTTGCTATGGACATCAATATGAGGTTTTCGGCGAGGAATTGAAGTAACACATCACTTCTCCTCGCACCGATGACTTTCCTGAGCCCTATTTCCTTCAACCGCTTGACAGCAGAAACTATCGCAATATTGATATAATTCGAAGCGGCGAGTACCAACACCATTAAACCTATGATCAAAAAAGAAATCGTCGAATAGTAGAGTTCACTAAACCCTCTCCCACTGATGTCTCCTTTTATGTCATCCGCTCTGCGATACAACTCCGTTAGTGGCACCAATTCAAAAGCTTCAATTTGCCATTGATCGTCTGCCAGATTATGGACTTCCTGTTGCTCCGCAAGCTTTGCCTCAATCAACTCCTTGTTTTGATCACTTCTTACCCTGACGAAAGTAGCAGTAATTCGTTGTTGCCAATTGGAAAGGCGAACACTAGGATCACTGAAAGAAAGTACATCAAATTGGATCAGGAAATCAAATTGAAAGGAATTTGCCGCTGGAAAACGTTGTGCCACACCCGTCACATGAAAGGTGCGTTTCATGTCTTTATCAAAGATCAACAGTAAGCTTTTGCCAATTGGGTTCTCATCGCCGAAATACTTCTCAGACATGGCTTCACTGATCACAATTGAAGTAGGCTCGTCTAAGAGTGACCCACTTCCCCATTTCATGGGAAAGGTGAAAAATTTCAGGAAGTTCGGATCGACCATTCGGACTTTCTGATGAAAAACCATGGCCTCTTGTTTGACTACCGCATGTCGGTTTTGAATACGACAAACCTCCATATCAGGAATTTGGCTTTCACGCAACAACCCTCCGGTGGGCGCCGGTGCTTGTCCATATTGTCTCAGTTCTCCATCTCTATTGGCCCAAAAAGTGGTCAGGAAAACCTCATTCTTGTGTTCATGAAACTGGTCAATGTTCCGCACATATCGATTGAACGCATACCCTAGCACACAAATACCGATGGCCGCGGACAACCCCAATACATTCACCAATGAACTCAATGGATTCCTGGCCAGGCTTCGCACGGAGGTCTTGTAATAATTCTTCAGAATGGCCCTTGAAATAAAACTTCGCAAGGACCATGGTCGCAATTGCACGGATCTCTCCTCTTTCCCAACCGGAGCTACCGCTCCAAAGGACCTGGTTGCCTCCTCAAAAGCAGCTTTTTCATCGTATCCTTCTGTTAACAAGTCATCGATGTGATCACGGATGTGTTGTTCCATTTCCTGATGCGCACCCTCATCAAAAGCTGAGTGTTTTCTAAAGCGGCGAAGCCATGCTTCTATCGATTTTTCAAGATCAAACATAGGTCAGGCATTTTTTGGTGAGACATTCCATAATTGATCCAGCACAGAAGTGACTTGATGCCACTGCTCCTTTTCGGAAACCAACTCAGCTTTTCCCAACTCGGTTATTTCATAGTACTTCCTGGGTCTTGCACCTCCATCCATGGTCCATTTCGACTGAATCAACCCGTCCTTCTCCAGCCGGTGTAGGACAGGGTATAACATGCCATCTGCATATTGAAGGTTGCCATTTGACAATTCCTTGATCTTCTTGATGATCAGGTATCCATAACTATTGCCTTGCCTTAATATGGCAAGGATGATGGGTTTGGTGGTTGCTGCGGTGAGTGTTTTTGAGATCATGACTTATACTAAAAAATTCAATATACATAGAATTACAAAGTATCACGAAATATTTAGTATAAAGTTACGTAAAGCATAAGATTATATATGAATTTCGAGAAAAATCAACTGTAATGGCAACATTGAAATCAAACTTCCGTACCTTTACTTTGAAATACAAAGTACTTTAAATGGAGAAACAGAAGTATATCAGCGACCTGGAAGACATTCGCAACATCATGGACCGCTCCTCCAGGTTCATTTCTCTCAGCGGCTTATCTGGTGTGATTGCAGGCATACTGGCACTGATCGGAGCTGCACTGGCCTATTACACGGTATTTGTGGACCATAATTATTACAGTTACAGGATAGCAATCCTTGACCTAAACACTACGATTACACTTATTTCCATTGCTTCTGCCGTACTTATTCTTTCGATCTCATTCGGTATTTACCTTTCCTGGCGAAAGGCCAAAAAAAATAATCAAGGGATCTGGGACAATCAATCGAAACGACTGATCATCAACTTAATGATCCCATTGGCAACCGGGGGATTATTGTGCCTCATTCTCATCAGTAAAGGGTTCATTGGTCTGGTAGCTCCCCTTACCTTGGTTTTCTATGGGCTGGCACTGATCAACGCAAGCAAATACACCTTGACGGAAGTCCGTAGCCTTGGCATTGTAGAAGTAACTTTGGGGCTGATGGCCTGCCAATGGGAAGGTTTTGGGCTGATCTTCTGGTGCATCGGATTTGGTGCATTACACATCATTTACGGCATCATTATGCATGTAAAATACGACACGTGAAAGACATCTTAAAAGACCTTAACAAAGCATTTGAAAACAAGATACGACTGGGTATCATGTCCGCACTGGTCGTGAATGACTGGATGGACTTTAATGCCCTGAAGCAGTTGCTGGAAGTAACAGATGGCAACCTGGCTTCTCACTTAAAATCACTGGAAAAGAGTGAATATATCAAAATGAAAAAAGAATTTATCGGACGTAAACCCAACACCAAATACGCAGCAACTACGGCTGGGCAGGAAGCCTTTGTAAAGCACATCAAGGCCATTGAGCAGTTACTCAAATAAAAAAAATTTAACCATTCACTTTGAAAAACAAAGTACTTTTAATTAGCAATAATTATATCAATTCATGCTTCAATCATTTTCAACAAACATCTCACAAACTTCAACTCCGAGGAGACTGCTTGGTCTAATCCTTATTTCATTAGTCTTCTGCATCAGTTCACACGCCCAATTCCAGGACAAGCACAACTACGTGCTCGGCGGGTCGTTGGTCGCCTCCAATAATCTCGGTTTCTTAGATGTGAGATTTGGCAAAACCATCAAACAAGGCAATGTTCTGGGTGTATCAGTTAATGCCAGCCAGGATGCAATCACAGGAATTTCAGGATGGTATCGGTTAACCAGGGAGCTTAAAACAATCTCCTTCCCTATTTTCTACAAGATGGACATTGAAGCAGGGTATTTCGACGAAGATGCCATTGCTGTTTCTGTCAATCCAGGATTAACCATTCCTGTCACCAAATCTGCCTATCTGGACCTGTCATTTGCACTGCTACGGCTGCAATACAGGGATGAGCTAGAAAGCTTTGTATCCGTGAATCGCATTGGACTTGGGCTTGTCCTGGGCATCTGAAAATAACTCTTGTTAAACCTTAATGCTTCAATCTTTCAATTATGAACAATCAAAACATGATCACACAGGCTTTTTCAAAGGTCACCCATTCCGTATCCGCGAAATTGGCGACCATCGCATTTCTCGTTTTACTGCTATTGATACCCGGAAGTATGATCCAGTCACTCATTCGCGAACGAGAATACATGAATGAAACTGCTTCTGAAGAGGTAAGGTCGCTCTGGGCCAACGAGCAGACGGTTAATGGCCCCATTCTTTCCGTGCCGCTCACTTACGAATACAAAGACAGCCAGGGCAATATCAATCAATTCTCTGAATACTGGCATTTACTGCCCGAAAAGCTAAAAGTGAACGGAACAGTCGACCCACAATCCTTGCGCCGCGGCATTTATGAAATCGTAGTTTATGAATCTGATTTACAGGTAGAAGGACAGTTTCAATTAGGTACTGAACCTACAGACAAAGACCTCACTGAAATACAATGGGAAGATGCCATGCTGACTCTGGGCATTTCCGATCTACGAGGGGTTAAGGATGAATTGCAAGTATCTATCAATGGTGAGGTCTATGCATGTGAACCAGGTAGCCTTATCCCGGAGTTGGCACCTTCAGGAGTAACCATACCCTTCCCTATTGAAACCACCACCGATCTGATGGATTTCCGATTCAAACTGTCACTTCAGGGAAGCAAAAACCTTTCCTTTACTCCGATAGGCAACACAACAGAGGTGCAGCTCAGTTCTTCCTGGACCAGTCCAAGTTTCAATGGCAACTTCCTCCCCGATTCCAGGGAATTGTCCACCGATGGATTCTCCGCCAACTGGAAGGTACTTCAACTGAATAGAAATTTCCCAAGTCAATGGATTGGAACGAAACATCATCTGGCTGTGCAACGGACTGCTTTCGGACTGGATCTCATCTTACCGCTGGATGATTACCAGAAATCGATGCGGTCTGCCAAATACGCAGCGATGACGATCGCACTCACGTTTCTGATCTTTTTCCTGATTGAAATTTTGAATAAAACCCGAATCCATCCTTTTCAATACACCCTGGTCGGGCTGGCCTTGTGTCTATTCTACGTATTACTGGTTTCTATTTCCGAACATACATCATTCAATCTGGCTTATGGATTAAGTACATTGGCCATTACTGCGATGGTTACTTTATATGCCATGAGCATCTTCAAAAAATTGAAAACTGTTATCCTTTTGAGCGTTGTACTCATAGCGGTTTACGGGTTTGTTTTCGTGACTTTACAAATGACAGATTTTGCTTTGGTGTTAGGTAGTATCGGTCTGACGATCACACTGGCTGCCACCATGTATTATACACGAAACATCAATTGGTATGCCACCAAAGAAAATGTGGCAGAATTATCTTAAAAGCTCCCAAAACAATAGACTTATGAAATACTTGCGATTCAATATTGATTGGAACAAGCAGCACCGGTTTACGACCGCTCAATTGATCTGCGCTGGCTATCTCATGTTTTTGTGCATGGTCATCGCATTAAAAAACATGAATATGGGAAATTCCGTATTTGGCCTGCTCCACGGCATCCCACATATCGATAAAGCCGGGCATTTCTTCCTCTATGGTTTGCTGACTTATCTGTTGAGTTTTGCCCTGAAACACAGGTCGTTCCAACTAATGACCATTCGTATTCCGTTAGCACCGGTTATTATGCTCATCGCGACCTTTATGGAGGAATGTTCACAAATCTCACAAGAATTCAGAACGTTTAGCCTACTTGACATGTTAGCTAATGCAATGGGTATTGTGTGTTTCAGTATCCTGGCTATTCCATTTACCCGAAAAAGACATCAAAAAGTTGATTTGTGAAGTTGGTTGAGGTGAAAAGGGGTTGACCAATTGGTTGGCCCCTTGTTTTTTTCAATCAAAAGATAACTAGATCAACAATACTCCCTATCGATTTATCAACCAACCTGGTTCCGCGGCAATAGTGGACATCATGATGATCACCTGAACAATGAAGAGAATCATCATGCTTAGATGTACTATGTGTTTGTTGGATCGGAGCGCTATCACCAGTGGAATAACCGCCAAAAGAGCTGGTAAATGGCTTATTTTGAACGGATTAAGTCCCATCAAGAAATATCCGGATACTTGAATGTTAAGTAACAACAACAGCATCAACAGGTAAAACTTATTCTTGTTCTTATAAAAATACTCTTCCCACGACTCGATGGACTCTGCATCTCTAGGGACCAAAAAGGTGGTGATGAAATAATATAATGTAGGCTCAAAAACCGCTTAGAAGAATTTCCATGCCGTCCATTCGATGGTGTGATAAGACCAGGAAGACCAATACGCAAAAATGGTAAGTAAGAATACCGTAATCACTGAAAGCACATGCACCGAATAACGACTCTTCTTTTTCAAAATGGCAGAAAAACCACCGGCCAAATGTAGCAATGACGCGGTGTAAAAGAGCGTCAATGCAATTGCCAGGTACTCGTGAAGATCCATGTCAGGTTTTCAGTTATGGGTTTTGGTTGCTCAAAGGCAAAAACAGCAATCTATATAAGGTTCCCTACAATCAACTTCCCATGATAGGCCTTTGCCCCAATTTCCTGATGCAATTGCTCGACATTCTGATCCGTTACCTTCCCACAAACCACCAATTCTCGTTCACCAAAACAATGAATTAAATCCTGCAACTCAGGAACATGATCACTCGCTTTTCCGCCACCTGTTCCGGAAACCAGTATCGCAGAGATGTCTGTCTCCTTATTCAATAAATCAACCGATCTGGCAATATCGGAAGTTGATTCTATTGCGCGATGAAAAACAGTCTTTAGAGAGCCTGCAGCTTCCACCAATTGATTGGTCAGTGCCAGGTCCACTTCATTTTCATGATTCAACGTACCGAATACCACTCCTTCGACTCCAAGCGTCCTACAAAACCTGATGGTCTCCAGCATTTGTTTTATTTCTTCACTGGAATAGTGGAAATCACCTCCTCGCAAACGCACCATGACCCTGATCGGGATCGTCAACTGGCTAACCGCCTGTACAATCGTTTCTTTATTCGGAGTAAGTCCATCCAGGTCCAGTCGGGCACAGAGTTCGATACGATCCGCACCCAATAGTTGGGCTTTCAGCGCCTGATCGAACCCTTCGACACAGGCTTCTCGAATGAACTCCTTCATTAATACCTCGAAACTGCGTCAATCAATGCATCCTGGGAATCTGATTTTACAGCGTAGTTAAATCCACCATGTAAGCTATATGCACCGATTTCTCCTGCTTTATTGATCGCAATAAAACCAACCTGCAGGTCTTTGACTGACTTTTCTTTTTTAGAAATACGATCTACAATTTCTTCACAAGCCTCTTGTGGTGACATACCATGCCGCATGGCTTCTACCACCATCGCACATCCCGCCGAACGGATCACTACCTCTCCTAAACCCGTCGCAGTGGCTGCTCCGATTTCATTATCAACGAATAAACCGGCAGCAATTAATGGGCTATCTCCTACCCGACCATGCATTTTATAAGCAGCTCCACTGGTAGTACAGGCACCAGCCAAATTGCCGTTGGCGTCCCGGGTCAATAAACCAATGGTATCGTGATTTTCTATGTTGATGACGGGTTTGTATTCGGAAGTCTTCAGCCAATTCTCATAATCCCTTTTGGAAGCGTCGGTAAGCAGGTCTTTTTCTTCAAAGCCATTCTCAAGTGCAAATTGCTTGGCTCCGGCTCCCACTAACATGACATGAGGTGTTTTTTCCATCACCATTCTGGCCACAGAAATGGGATTTTCTATGTCTTGTAAAAAAGCCACCGAACCACACAATCCCGTCTGTCCATCCATGATGCATGCATCCAAGGTCACTTTACCTTCCCGGTCCGGGAACCCCCCAATACCCACGGTTCTTACATTAGGGTCAGACTCCACGACTCGAACACCCTTCTCTGCAGCGGTCAGAGCATCCCCTCCTTTTGAAAGCAACTTCCATGCTTCCTCATTGGCTTGCTGTCCATGCTCCCAGGTGGATATCACCAGTGCTCCTTCGTCAACTTCCGGCGCACAAGCATTTAATGTACTTCCCGCAACGCTCCCGAGACCTAATCCCAGCGATGCTTTGAACAGTGTTCTTCTTTTCATTTAGTGTTAGTTTGGGGTAATATTAATCCTTTAAGCCCTACCAATCGCTACACTTCAACCCTAGAAAACTCATGGCCAGCCAGGCGTAATTCTCCGGACTTCTTTTTGCCACATGGTTCGGATTGGAGATCGCTGCACGTTTTGCCGTTCTGCACCCATGGATATGCCGATGAAAAGGCATCCCTGCCTCATGTCCTATTTCGTGAATGATGACTTTATCCTGAAGATGTGTCCGATAAATAAAAAAATCCTCACACAAGGTGATGCGTACTTTTCCATAAGGTATGGTCCATGCTGATATCCAACCACGGCACCTTCCACGGTTCTGTTTGGTTACATGCAGAGTCACTTTTTTTGACATCCGCTTCCGAATCCTCAATATCCTCCGGCGGGCCATTTTCATTTTATCAGCAGACCCAAGCCACGTGACAAAATGCTCATCTTCCTCCCATTTTTGCTTTCTCAAATTATCTCGATTCGACCAATTTTCAGGTGTCACATACCAAATCGACTCCATGGCCTCATACATAAGCCCTACAGCTTCTTGTGCTGTCTGAAAGGCCATTACCACTGCTACCGAATCATTGTAGGAGTACTTCCCATTGATCTTCAGTCGATCAATCGTTTGCCCGGAAGAGGCATATTCCAGAAAAGATAGCCCAATAAGTATCCAGATTCTCATGAACCTTAAAGATATCATGGGTCTGTGAACCTCAATTACTTTTTTTGATGAGCAGTACTGCTAAAATCAAGGGATTCGTTCCAAAAAAGTAGTGTTACTGATCCAGCCATTGCTTGAACTCCTGTACACGCTCTCTCGCCACAATAATATTTTCGTCATCATAGTGTTTAACCACCAACTTTAATCTCGAATTGGAGAAAGACAACATGTCATCAATGGCGTCCAGGCAAATGATGAATTTTCGGGAAATCCTGAAAAATTGTTTTGGGTCCACCAACTCTACCAGGCGATCTAAAGGAAAATCTATGATAAAGTTTCTGCCTTCTTTGGTTAATATGAAAGTGGTCTTGTCCTGGCTATAAAAAAGGTTGATCTCTTCGATCGCGATGGTCTTGATGTGGTCTCCGATCTTGACCACAAATCGCTTCTTGAACTCAACTTCTTGTTTGGTCTCTACCCCGCCACTGAGCGTCTTCAATATCTTTTTAAGGTCACTTTGGTAATCCTGCTGAGAAGTGGCCACAACCTGACTTTCAAATTTGGCAATCGCATCTTCCAATTCTCCGGGATCGATTGGCTTCAATAAATAGTCCACCCCATTGGTCTTGAATGCTTTGATCGCATACTGATCATAGGCAGTAGTAAAGATTACAGGTTTCTTCAGCGGGATCTGATCGAAGATCTCAAAAGACAAACCATCCGCAAGCTGAATGTCCATGAAGATCAGGTCGAACTTTAACACGGGCAATGAAATGGTTGCACCCTCTACAGAATCGAGGGACATAACAAATTCATAATTGGGCCGGATCTCGGTCACCAGCTTCTTCAATCGGTTGGCGGCGATCTGTTCGTCTTCGATGATGATGTATCTCATGGTTTCAAATTTAAGACAGGTAACAAGACTTTGAACACTCCTTCCTTATCAGAAATATCCACAGGAACATTCGATAAATAGGCATATCTCGCCTTCAGGTTTTCCAAACCCGTACCGGTCGAATCTTTAGTTTTTTTCAGGTTAATGACATTGCTGACTTCTATGTCTGCTCGTTTATAGGCTATTTTGATCTCAAGTGGCTTGGCCGAAGAAACCACATTGTGTTTGATGGCATTTTCTACCAATACCTGGATTGCCAGAGGCGGAACAAACCCCGCAGACTGCTCTCCTTCTATGCTCAATTGTAGGTTATCACCAAAACGAATTTTTTGTAGATAGATATAGGACTCGACAAAGGCCATCTCATCCTTTACCGGCACCACCTCCTGATCTTTCTTGTCCAACACATATCGATAGACTTCAGAAAGTTTACGAATGAATTGAACTGCTGCTTTTTGATCATCGTAGACCAACGAACTCAAAGCATTGAGGCTATTGAACAAAAAATGAGGATTCACTTGATTTTTCAGGCTCTCATATTGGGAAGCCACCTGCTCTGTTTTCATTCGTTCAATATCAATCGCAGCCTGCTTCCAATTCATCAGAAACCCTCTTCCATGCATAATGATATTGATACCATAGGTGACCCATAAAACGTTGCTCACCCAAGAAAAGGAATACCTGGCGAAGATATCAGGGAGTGGGGTCCTATAAATAGCATACTGGAAAATGAAATGGTTGATAAAAGTAGCCGCGGTTACTAAAAGCGTCACTCCTATGGCTGTTGCAATTAATCTTCTCAATGGAAACCGAAGCCAGTCCACCCAACGATCGAGCAAGCTCACCAGATATACACTACCCTTCCATAGCAAAAGCCAGGAAAAACCTGAATAACTCCCTTGAATCAGGGCATTGTCCCAGGGACTCCAACACTGACAAAAAACAAAAACCTCCAGGCAAAATCCCAGAAGAAAAATCAGCAAAGATTCGATGATGTCTTTTCGAAGTTGGGCTTTGTTGGGCTTACTCATATTCGTCGGTCAATTTAAGGTTGTTCACTGGAATTCACAGCAATATGTTGACACTACCTTTTTAAGGTCGAAAAATCTACACCCAGCCGTCGATTGAACTCGATGAATTGCATAAAAAAGTGAACCAAAGAAAGAAAATTCAATAAATAGTATGCATGCATAACAAATATTGCTTTATATTTGAAAATAGTATGCATGCAGAGCATTTAATGCGTTATAGCAGCACAGGTACCCAATTAGAGATTTAGAAAAAAAGATACAATGGAAGCAATTGCAGCGAAAGAAGCCCTGAAAGGAGGAGAATTCCTCGTCAAAGAAACAGAAGCAGAAGACATCTTCATCCCTGAAGAATTTACCGAAGAACAAAAAATGATGGCAGCTGCCACCATGGATTTTGTCAACATGGAAATCAACCCTCATGTTGAAGTAATGGACGACCAGAACGCCAATCCCGATTTCATGCCAAAGGTGATGGAAAAAGCCGGGGAACTTGGTTTGCTGGGCATCAACATTCCTGAACAATACGGTGGGCTGGGAATGAGCTTCAACACAGGGATGCTTATTGCAGACGTAATTGCTCCCTCTGGAAGTTTTTCAACGGCATATGGCGCACATACAGGAATTGGCACACTTCCTATCCTTTATTATGGTAATGAAGAGCAGAAACAAAAATACCTTCCCCTTCTTGCTTCAGGTGAATGGAAAGCTTCTTACTGCCTGACTGAGCCTGATTCAGGTTCTGATGCAAACAGTGGAAAAACGAAAGCTGTGCTTACCGAAGATGGCAAACACTATCTGATCACTGGTCAGAAAATGTGGATCACCAATGCTGGCTTTGCCGATCTATTCATTGTATTCGCCAAAATTGAGGATGATAAAAACCTCACTGCATTCATCGTTGAGAAAACTTATGGTGGCATCACCATGAACGATGAAGAGCGCAAATTGGGAATCAAAGGTTCCTCTACACGTCAGGTATTCTTCAACGATTGTAAAGTACCAGTAGAGAACATGCTTTCTGAGCGTCAAAATGGATTCAAAATTGCAGTAAACATCCTGAACATCGGACGGATCAAATTGGGATGTGGAGTGATTGGTGCTTGTAAAGATGTGGCTAACCTGTCTACCAACTACGCCAATGAAAGAAAGCAGTTTGGTGTATCCATCTCTAGCTTCGGTGCAGTGAAACAGAAATTGGCAGAAATGGCTGCTCGTACTTACGCGGTAGAATCTACGTCTTACCGAGCGGGTCAAAATGTAGAAGATAAAATTGATGCACTAATCGCTGAAGGCATGACCCCCGAGCAAGCCAAACTTAAAGGTGTAGAACAGTTTGCGATTGAGTGTGCGATTATCAAAGTTCATGGATCAGAAGAGCTGGCATGGATGGTAGATGAAGGTGTCCAGGTATATGGTGGCATGGGATTCTCTGAAGAGGCTCCTATGGCGAGAGCGTTCAGAGATGCACGTATCGCGCGCATCTATGAAGGAACCAACGAGATTAACCGCATGCTTTTGGTAGGCATGATCCTGAAAAGAGCGATGAAAGGTGAATTAGACCTGTTAGAGCCTGCAATGGCTGTAGGTAAAGAATTGACCTCCGTTCCTTCTTTCGAAACACCAGACTACTCTACTCCTCTGGCCGAGGAAATGGCGGTAGTAAAATCCCTAAAGAAAGCGGTCTTGATGGTGGCAGGAAAAGCAGCTCAGACTTTCGGACCTAAATTGAACGATGAACAAGAGATCTTGTTGAACATCGCTGATATGGTGATAGAAGTTTATGCGGCAGAATCTACCATTCTTAGAACCCAAAAATTAATTTCTAAAACCGGAGAGGGCGCTAACGAGTTATACACTGACATGGCGCGCCTGTACCTGGATCGAGCTGTACGCAATATCAAGAATGCAGGCGATGAAGCAGTTGCTTGTTTCACGACTAGCGATGAGCTTAAAGTAATGTTGATGGGCATGAAGCGCTTCACGAAAGCTGCACCTGTCAACACCAGAGACTTGCGTCAGCGCATTGCGGATGTGATGATCGAGAAAAACGGATTCCCATACGCATTGTACAATTAAACCAATGTGTCTATAAGAATAAGCCTGCCAGCAATGGTGGGCTTTTTTTGTATGTAGGAGTCAATAGGCAGCCATACAACATCCAGACCGTACGCAAATCAAACAACTTGCCCTTCCACCTACCAGAATTGGTTTAACTTCCCGGCATGATCGCTTTGAAGAAATACTTCGGCCCAAGCACGTTGGTTGCTGCCGCTTTTATTGGACCAGGCACATTGACTACCTGCACAATCGTCGGGGTTCAGTCTTCCTACAGTCTGCTTTGGGCCATGTTGTTTTCGATCATCGCTACCATTGTATTGCAAGAAATGTCGGCAAGGTTGGGTTTCATTACCCAAAATGGACTTGGTGAAGCGTTCAATGCACAGTTTCAAAAAGGATTTGCCCGAATTCTGGTCTTTTTTCTGGTTATCGGAGCGATCCTGATTGGAAATGCGGCCTATGAAGCGGGAAATATCTCCGGAGGTATTCTGGGATTGGAATTGTTGATTGGCGATTATACAGCCTGGCCGATAGTCATTGGTGGCATTTGTTTTGCACTCTTGTTTTTTGGAAAATACAAATGGATTGAAAACATCCTGATCATCATGGTCTTGTTCATGAGTGTGTGTTTTCTGATCACCGCCATACTGGTTAAGCCAGACGTCATCGCTATACTATCGGGATTTATTCCAAGCAATTTGGGAGATACGGATTTCTTTTTAGTGGCCGCTGTGATTGGCACGACGGTTGTGCCATACAACCTCTTTTTACACGCTTCAACAATCTCAAAGAAATGGAAACCCGGAGATTCACTGAAGGATCTGAGAATTGAAAATGGCGTGAGTGTTGCGCTAGGTGGATTGATCTCGATACTCATTATCATTACAGCAGCAAGCTCTGGCAATGCAGTCGGTTCAGTGACCGGAGCCAAAGATCTTGCCATCCAGCTGGAACCGCTTTTTGGTGAAAGTGCCAGATGGTTCATGGGACTTGGCCTCATGGCCGCCGGCATCAGCTCAGCGCTAACTGCTCCCCTGGCGGCCGCTTACGCGGCAAAAGGTCTTTTCGGATGGAAAGATGAAAAACAGTGGTCTTTTCGACTGATCTGGATGTCTATCTTGCTATGTGGAGTACTCGTGGCATTGACCAATTTACCTCGCGTCGCTGTGATCCAATTTGCGCAAATCACGAACGCGCTGCTACTCCCCTTTACAGCTGTTTATTTGCTTTATTCCTGCAATTCAAAATCCTTACTAGGCAAAAATACCAACGGATGGCTCATCAATGTATTAGGGGTCTTTGTCGTACTGATCACCTTGATCTTGTCTCTGCGGTCTTTGAATGGGGTATTTGGATTTATGTAGTTGGTCACCACATAGATTCAATTATCACATTCATTAGGCAAATCATCATACCCCCGAAAGAATATCCTTACACACAGACTTAATAATTCGAATAAATCTTGTTAACTGATTTGATTTGAAATAATGATTTATTAGGTTCACCTTCACAACTATTTAAAACAACAATTATTTCTTATTATGAAAACAACACAAATCGGGGGATTAGTATCCCTGAACTATTTTCAAAACCATTACAAAAGTTTCAAAACAAAATTTCAGTTACCCAGTGAGGTAAGCATTGATCGTCAGGCATTGGAACGTACCTTGAATGCTTCGGATTTAGTCAAAGGTATTCGATTTACTTTTGGTCTTGATGACCCACAAAACATCAATAGCCTTCGTGTAATTCTGGTACCTTGTTCAAGTCGATATGAAGATGATCCGAGAAATCATCCAATAATATCTTCCCACAGCTATTTGGATCACCGGTCTGAATCACACAATATTTATGACGTCTGTCGAATGATTTCCAACTATGTCAGTTTGATCAACTCACAACGACCGGATTGGCCTTATAAAGAAGTTACTCGAGGCGCATTTTTTGGGAAAGATTCCATTGCTCAGTTTGTAAAATCGATAAATAACGAGGATGTGAGCTTGTATTTAGGCTTCAATGACGCGAATGGTTTTATTGTGCCTATTCTCGGGCCAACAGACGATCTTAACGGCCCTTTCATGAATATTGGTACTCCTTGTCCCGATGTGTGTCTAGATGAAGGCGAAACTACTGATAATCCCTGCCCGGTAAGCATCGCAGTAATCAGGTGTGCGGAGGAAAATCAACTGGATATACATCGACAGTTTCGAGATCAATATCTGCTAACAGCCGAAGATGGAGGAACGTACTACGAACTATATTACTTTATTTCTCCTATGATCGCTCATGTTTTGAGTGCGCAGGAGAATACTACCGAAAAGTTGGAATTCATCTATAATGAGAAGGTAGTTCCGTTTACTCAATTAGTTCAGAAACAGAAAAATGAAGAGGCTTTTGAATTTCTAAAAGAAACGCTGAGGAGTTGGGTGCTTCAATATGAATTCAATTCAGCACATAGATAAGATCATCGAATGGAATAGGAAGCTGTCTCGAGAGGGTCAGCTTCTTTTTTTCCGAGTCTGGAATATTGTTTTATCTATCTTATGAATCTGGTTACTCAGTCTTCTTAACCAATTGCATGGTTTCCTACACTACAGGAAACATGTAATAACATCATCGCCCTTATCTACTTATGCAAACAAGGGCGAGCTGTCAATAAGTCTATAAAAATTCGTTCTGATCAAGTATTAAAAAATGCCAATTGATGGCTCATCAACCCCACCACCAAAAATCCTGATCAGTAACATGTAAATAAAATCCTTAATCAAGGAAATCTACTACGCCACTGTCCAGGTTGTAGTAAGCTGATACAATCTTTAACCCTCCGTTTTCAACAGCACCACTGATGATGGCAGAACGTTTGACCATTTCCTCGGCATTGAGCCTGGCGTTGGTCTTAACAACTTCACTCACAGGTGCGTTCGGAGAAGCAGCTATCGCCGGGCCGATTTGCGAAAGTAAAATATTCAGATTGTAACCATTGTCACCACCCGCTAGAGCAGCACCTACAGCTCCACAAGCTTCGTGCCCCATCACTACGATCAACTTAGTTCCTAAATGTGCAACTGCATATTCAATACTCGCAATGGTGTCCGTATTGGCGACATTGCCAGCAACACGGCAAACGAAAAGGTCACTAACACCAGTATCAAAGGCCGCTTCCGGAATAACGCGGCTATCGGCACAGCTTAACACTATTGCCCAGGGTTCTTGTGAACTATTCCATTTGGTTCTGGCTGCCTGATCCTGATTGGGGTGGGTTAATGATCCTTCTGTGAATCGTTTATTGCCTTCTTTCAGTTTTTCTAATGCTTCACTCGCTTCCATGTATCTTATCTTCAGATTTTTGGTCTAAAATACTAAACCAAAACCTAACTTTAAGATTCAGGTAAAAATTTAAGCCAAGGACCATTGACGCTGGAATCATTTACTGCCATCGATTTTGAAACCGCCTTACCGGACCCCAACAGCATCTGCCAGGTTGGGATGGTTCGGTTCGTGGATGGCGAAATTGTCGAAAAAATCAATCAATTGATCCAACCTCCCAAAAACAGGTATTATCACAAAAACATTGAAATTCACCACATCCGACCTGAGGACACCAAGCATGCTCCTACCTTCGATCTGTACTGGCCTGACATCAAACATTTGATCCAAGGACAGGTAGTCGTAGCACATAATTCGAGTTTTGATGTCAATTGTCTAAGAAGTACGCTGGCGCATTATGGCCTGGAACAGCCAGAATTTGAAGAGAGGTGCACCCGGACCATCTACCGGCGAGGATTGGCTTATTTAAGTAAAAAATACAAAATCGAGCTCAAGCACCATGATGCTTACAGCGATGCGCATGCCTGTGCTCAGCTTTACTTAAAACATCTTCAGCGCCAACGTTTACCGAAGACCGGGAACTTATTCCCCGGGTATTTGGGCTAATTAAGCGGAGGCTAATTCCTTACTTCTTTGTTGCTTTCTGATCACCAGCTCAGCAAAAATAAGATTGGGAACCCAACACAACCAGGCAATGATGACATAACCGGTTAGGAATGGTATCCCGACGATCATAAAGGCTGGAAGCCAAAGTCGTAAGGTAACTGCCGCAAAACACAGGGCATAGCTCCTGATCATCCAATGTTGATGGCCCTGAATATCTCCCTGCCTCACACGTTTCCAGGCCATGAAAGAAGTAAACAACCAGCCCAGGGCCAAACATGCGAATCCTATTTTTGCAATGATCCCACCCGTGGCATCCAATGAAATGTATAATCCGGCAAGTCCGCTTACTGTTACTGAAAGCAGGTATACTTTCCCCAGCACCCGATGCAAAGCCATTTTTTTTAACCTTAGCCTGGAACTAAACTGTGGCCAGCCTACCAGCAGCGCCATGCCTCCGGGAATGATGTGCAGATAAAACCCGTACATCCAAAAGCTTTCCAACAAGTCCGCACTTTTGGTGTTAAGTAGTCCTCCTTGCATATCCAAAATCAAATAGATGCCCGGATAAAGGCCGATACTAATTGCAAACAGTCCAAAAAAGATCCACGATAACTTTGACATAAAAAAATGAATCGTTTAGTCTCCAGTTACGATGTTCAGCCTTAGTTTTTGGAGAAAGGAATCATCCAACATCCACAAGAAGAATGGTGAAATATTCACAACCACACCTGTGAGTTCTGATTTAACGTAAAAAGCTGTTTTGGTATTAAAGTTCTCATTCAGTAAAAACTCATTCACTTCATCCCCTTGTAAGATCATTACTTCCGGAACTTCACTTAGCAACTGAACGCCAAGGAATTCTGATATCTCACCGATGGATAAAGCAGCGATCATGTTTTCGATCTCTGACATAAAACCATGCTTCATGAGCTTGTTTTCTGAGACGGTCCCGGAGACACGCATCCCTTCTGGCACACAGACCTGGTTGATCAGGTCCACTTCATGCGCGTTGATGACGAAATAAAAGGCACCTCCTACCTCTCCCTTGAGCTGAACCTTCACCAGATGCACTTTGAATCTACCGAGCTCATCGAAACCTGAGATCGAACGAAGGCGTCCTAATCCAAAATCCAAAAGATTACTCTTGATCCGGATCTTGAGCATTTTTTCCATGGCATCGGCAGATTTCATCAAGGCACTTTCGACAAGTTCCTCCAATAGTTCTGCTTCTTCCTGGTTGAGTGCCCTCATAACTGATACTGAGGTAACGTAAGGCTAGCTTGCTCGGTTAAGAATAAGCGTGAATTTTGCACCTTTTTTGGGCAGGCTTTCCATTTTCAGATCGCCTTTGTGCAAATCCAATACAGTCTTAACAATATACATGCCCAAACCACTACCGTCCACATGATTGTGGATCCTGTAAAATGGCTTGGCAATATCATCTCGGTATTTAATTGCATCAAAACCTAAACCCGTGTCTTTGATGGTCAAAACAACCTTTCCATTCTCCATTGAAGTTTTCAGATGGATATGTAATGGCTTATCAGGGTTTCGATAGGTCAATGCATTCGAGAGCAAGTGATGCATCACGCACTTTAGGTGAAACTTAGGATATTCAATCTCCTTACATGCACTAAAATCTTTTCGGATCACTGCTTTTGTAGCTTTGATCTCATCCTTCATTTCCGATCCTACTTCGGATAGCATTCTATCAAAACTCAGACGCTCCGGCTTAGCAGATAGCTTATCTCGCAACTTATTGACTTCATTTAGCGCGTCAACGGTTTCTCCCAATTGCTTCGTAGATCTCTTGGCATTATTGACGATCACTTCATAGTCGCTGGGCCGGATATCCGTTTTGCTAAGCATTTCCAACAAGGAAGTGATGTTTTCGATCGGAGCCTTAAGGTCGTTAGCCGCACTGTAGGAGAAATGAATGAACTGGTCAATTTCTTGTTGCGACTGCTGCACATCGGCGGCCATCTTATTGAAGGCATCGACAATGTCTTCGGTAATCGCGGAATTTCTTAGTTTCAAGCGCGTGTCCAGATCACCCGCTCCTAATCGCTCAGCACCATTCCGAATATCTTCCAGGGGTCTCCAAATGGTGTAACTGAAGGTAAACACGGCAATCAAGGACAGGATGACGAAAAGCAATGTTAACGTCACAATCCATTTCATGGAAAGCACTTCTTCCTCTTCCACAATGTTGACCAGCGCTTCGGTGAACATCTCGTGTCGCATCAGCACGCCTTCGATCTGCTTGTTAAACTGATCTTCCTCCTTCTCTACTTTTTCCACAATGAGCAAAGCACCGTCCAGGTCACCTTCTTCCAGCATCGTCAACACTTCAATGGCATGCTCTTCGTATCGGGTATGATCACTCTCCAATTTTTGAAGTGACAGCAATAATCCACGAAGCTTCACCAATTGGGTTTCTTGTTCCGTCCGCTCCATGGCTTTCTTCACTTGCAATTCTGCATCCAGAAGGTCCTGATCTACGCGATGAGCCAGGTCAATGAATGAACTATCAGCTTCTGCAAAGTTGACCAGTGCCAACTCATTTCGATCGGTTTCCTCGGCATATCGTATGGCCTTCTCAAAACTGATGGATTGCTCCAGTTGATTGGTCTCAATCAGCGTAAGCAGCTCAATCAACGGCAGATCGATATTTGCGACATCATCCACGTCTCGGTGAGTGGATGCTACTCTCAGAAGCGTCACTGCAGACAAGATCAGCAACAAGGTGATGATGAAGCTACTTCTCTTTAAAATGACGTCCCTTACTCTGTTTCTCATACGTGTTTCCTTATACACCAGAACCAAGCTGGTCAAATTCGATTTTAGCGCTCATAACTCTCACTGCCTCATCCAAATTCATCGTTTGTATCTTGAGCCTAAACAACAATTCTTCGTAGTTTTCCCGGTCATCCCAGCTGATCTTGATCAGGTCTAGCAATCCCAAAATATTTGCTATCGGACTTCTCAGGTTATGAGAAGCATAAAATGCATGATCATTAAGCTTTCGCTCCAGCTCATCCTTCTCTCGCTGGATCCTTTTTTCTTTCTTGGAATCTGTGACCACCACCACGCGGGCCTCCCGGTCCTTGTAAGTTACCCTTGAACTGGAAAGTTTGGCAATGAATGCCAGGCCATCTTTGCGTTGTTGGATCAACTCTACTTGTCTCCAGACTCCTACATTTTTCTTACCCAGCAAAGACTCCAGCTGATCTTTCTGACTTGGATGAACCAGCTGCATAAGTTTGACTCTTCGGAAGGAAGCTAAATCCGGATAGTCATACAACTCAAGGGCTTTCTTATTTCCATCCAACAATTCCAATGTATCTGTATCGAATACCCAGAATGGCACAGGTGCTTCAAAAAACAAGGTATCCCTACTCGCTCGGCGCTCGCGCTGAAGGGCCAGGCTTGTCTGGTACGCCTGCTGCAAGACACTGGCAGCAGCTCCTAACTCGATTTCATCCTCAGCATTCCATTCACGAGTCTCTGAAACCTGCTCGAAAGAAAGCAATCCCAACAACTTCCCATCAAACCGAACCTGTTGCGTAAGCATTGATTTCATCGGAAACATGGTCGAACAACTTCTTTTTATCTCCGAAAAGTCAATCGAATCATCTATGCCGGAATGTTTACTTACATAAGTATTTTTTAATGCCTCATAAAGACCGGGGGCATTGTCTTCAGAAATGACTTCCTTCGGAGAAAAAGCATCTTGCTTCCGCTTATGGACTCCCGCAACATTAAAAGTTCGATTGATCGGATGATGCATCCAAAACGTCACGCGATCTACTGCCTTAGACACAGCTATCTCACCCAGTAGTTCTTTAAGGAAATCCTTGAACCTACCGGCTTGTAGATGCGAAGACTTAGCAAGCCTCGGTGAACATGGCGATATCGATCTGGTATCTGGCATCTGGCGATTCTTTCACGTTACGACACTTTAGGTTAGCAAAAAATGCAAGCTTCTATTGGTCGTTGGTACTCTTGGTCGAAAGTGAAATAGCGAATTCTGATTCTTAGGGGAAAAGATAAAACTAAAATTCGAAACTTAGGATTAGAATGTCATCATTCTGGTCTTTTAAGCCTGACCATTTCATCAGATCTGACCAAATCTTACCTTTTCTCTTTTCTGCTGGGTACTTTAAGCTGTTTCGAAGAATGATCTTGAAATTCTCAACACCTAATCTTTTCAGCGATGAACCACCAATCAGATCAGTAACACCATCCGTGGCCAGGAAGTAACGACATTTATCTTTTCCGCTTATGGTCTTGGAGTTATATTCTCGTGAATTATTATCCAATTGGCCAATTTTACGATTCTCACCCTTCATTACTTCAATCTTACCATCGTGTTCACGAAGTAAGTCCATGCCCGCTCCTGAAAACTCAAGTATCCCCTCTTTCATGTCAAGTTTTACGATACCGAGATCGGCTCCTGTACTCAACTGAATATTTGTTTTGTCTTTGAAACGCCCCTGAATCTCTCGATGAATGAATTGAAGAATGGCCCCCGGGAATTCAATTTTATAATCAACTACCAGTTTTTTGAGTGCATTGGCATAGATGCGAGTCATCATGCTGGCCAGGTGACCTTCCCCCATGCAATCAAATACAGCCAGAAAAAGCAGATCCTCTTTCTGATATAGCCAAAAACCATCTCCACCGACATTTTCTTTCGGTTTGTTGATCACAAAAGTACCAGGCAAGAGATCGTGCATGTCCTCTTCGTCTGGCATCAGCGAGTAATAGTTTTTACGCGCCTGATCTATATCATTGATGTTTATTGGCCAGGGGTTTTCCTCGGCATTCTTATTCTTATCCAAATGGCTGGTACGATAGCTAGCGGTGAAATTACAACTTAAATTACTGCAAACCAATCACCACGAAAGCCTCATGGCCTTTCCATGTGATAGGTATTACGTATATCGATACGCCTTGCACCATTTTTAGTTCTCCGGGCATTCCTTCAAAAACGACAGGAACCGAAATCATAAAGTTAGTTCCCAAATTAGCCCTTATATTTCCAGCGACGACATTGGAAATCTCTCCAGCCATGTCCAGTATATCCGCTTTTGAAGGCTCATCTATTCCAATAAATATATTGATGAGGTCCTCAAACATTTCGCGATTTGCAGAGATGTAAACAAATCCCTTCTTGCTGCCGGAGATGCCGATCATTCCAGTAAAATCCTTGAGGATCAGTTCATCCGTATCCTTCAGATAGGGTACTTCGATCTTTGAGTCAACCTCAGTGAGATGCTTAAAGTAATTGCTCACCGAATTGATGAACAAATTACAAGTTGCTTCAAACTCTTCCTTATTGGTGGTCATCTCCGTTTCAATAATTTATCAAAAGCCCTCGCAAGGTCATTGGCATTAACAGGTTTGTACAGGAAGCCTCTTGCTCCTTTATCCAGGGCCGTAAGGCCTGTCAGTTTATCGGAAAGTGCGGTAATGATCATCACTTTCGCTTCCGGGTGGATCTCCATAATATTTTCCAAACAAGTGATCCCGTCCATCTCTGGCATGGTGATATCCAGCGTAATCACGTCTGGTTTTTCACGCTCTACCAATTCAATGGCTTCTGCTCCATTGGCTGCCATCCCGATGATCTCCAGATCATATTCAGCCAAATTTTTTTCGATGGTTCGCCTCATTACTGAGGAATCATCAACGATCAATAACCTCATGATGTAATTTCAGCTTCTTCTTCACTATCCTGAAAGACCGGCGGCAGTTTGATCTGCATGTCGAAATAACCATCTCCGGTAACAGAGAAACTTCCATGATTTTCGTCGACAATCGTTTTGATCAAATTCATTCCCTGTCCTCTTCCACTGTTCTGATCTGCTTTTTCTGACGTAGAAAAACCATTTTCAAAGATCAGCTCTTCCGTTTCCTGTTTTGAAAGCTTTTTCGACTGAAACTCAGTCACCAGGTTCCGATCAATTGCTTTCTTACGGATCTTTTCATGATTGAGGCCTTCGCCATCATCGTAATAATGGATCAGGTATTCCCCACTTGATGGCTCCTGGTCCAACTCAATCGTGATGTGCCCTTTCTTGGTCTTACCTTTCTCTTTACGCACCGAACCTTCTTCAATACCGTGGACTATGGTATTCCTTATCAGCTGGATCATGATGTCCTTGAACGGATTGATGTACTCTTCAGGAATTACAACGTTCGTATCATTCAAGAATTTGAAGCCCATGGTCTTTTTCAATTCCTTACTGATGTTCTCCACTCCTTTTTCCAAAGTATTGATCACCATGATATTGGAAACGACCTGTCCTTCTGAAGGTAGTTTGCGATAGATATTGGCTACTTTCCGAAGCATCTCACTCATATCGACCATCATGCGATCAGCCTCATCGATTTCATATAAGATGCTAAGAAAATCTTTACCACGCACATTCCGTTCCTTCAATTTTCCGATGGAATCTTCAATGGAATGGAATTTAGCAGACATCAGTTCCAACCCAATAACAGAAGCATTACCCTTGAGGTTATGAATGGTCTCAAATGTGTAATCAAGCAGATCACGATAGTTTTCGCCATCGTTTTTCTCATACCGCTCTGAGATCATATTCAAAGTCTTCTTCGAATTGAACAGGAAGCCACGCATGACCGATGGATCGATCTTCAGAATACTCAATACCTGCTCGGTTTCTTGCTTCTTCTTGGCCTCTGCTTCTTCCAGGTGTTGCTGCAATAAGATGGATTTGGTTTCATCAGAAACGGTCACCATGATGTTTTTAATCACTCCCTTGCGCTCAATCCTGGTAAAGGATACCCTGATGTATTTGGTACTGACCACACCTTCTTTATCGGTGAAGATCTTGACGCGTTCCACAGGATTCAACTGGTTCACGACCTCCTCATCCATGTCTGGATTGAACAAGTGTCGCATGAACATTTCCAGTGCTTCGAGCTCACGAGGTATGATCAAAGGCCGCATGAAGCTTGAAAAGTTCTCTCCTGCAATCTTATTGGTGTCGAAAATGGATTCCATCGCTTTGGAATACAAACGACTGATCTTGAATTGCTTATCAAGCAAGAAAATTCCTTGCTGTACATTTTCAAATACAACCTGGGATTGCTTGTAAATATTCTCGTAGAGATAACGGGCTTTGTCTCGTTCCTTTTTCAGCGCAATGTGAGATTTACGAATCTCTTCAACCATCGAGTTGAACGTACGTGCGTATTGTCCAATCTCATCTTTGGTATCAATCTTGACTTTTTTGGTGAAATCGCCTGCAGAGATCTTACGCGTAAAACGCTCAAGGAGACTTACATTATCCAGCAGATTCGATACTACAGTGGTCATCAACCAGAAGGCAATCACACCAATCGCAACATCAACGATTAGGAAGGTCCAAAAAGTCTTGAAGACATCATCCGCTATGGCATTGGTCGTACTGTAGATGGTATCAGACATGTAATCCTCTACTTTCTTCAAGGCATTGATCTTAGTGGTACTGACTTCATACCAATAGGAAGGATCGGTATTAAGGTCCTGATTTGAAAACAGCACTTGTCTCAATCGGGCTACTTCATCAATGTGAGGCCCTTGCACCACAATGGCGTGTTGCTCTTTGGATTCGAGGCTAGCGATCGTCAGAAACGCGTCCAAATATGAATTTTGCTGTGATACCAACGTCGTGAAACGATTGTACATTTCAAAATCCATGACCTTGTGCGAAAATGCCTGCGTACCTACGGCTCTTTCTATACTGGCATACTCCTTCGACTTCAGGTAGTTGATCATCGCATGGACTTGTTGCGCAATTTCTTTGTCCCTCGTCTCATTGATCAAATCACTCACTGTATTCAAGGCCGTCGTATTGATCACTGAGAAGTACTCAATAGACTGATCTGAACTCACTTTCAGGTTATCAACCTGATCACGAATCTCATTGATGCGATCGAAGTGACTTCTCAATCGTTCCAGATCATCTCCATGAATATTGAGCAGGTCTTTGAATTCAGGTTTGATAAGTTCGCTATAAAATTGCTGGATCGTGCTGTCTGTTTTGTGGCGTTGCTCACTGAGGACCGCCGCAAAATCTCCTCCTTCATTAGCAATATATCCGGAAGAGATACTTCGTTCTCGTTGCAATTCATGTACAACATGGTTGACCTCAACACCCAAAAGAATGGCACGGTTGAGTCTCACTGCATCGTTATAATCGAGATAACTGTGTCGAATCTGTAAATAATCGAAACAGATAATCGTAATGATCAGTGGTACGATGACCACTGCAAATTTCTTACGAATTGATAAATTATATAGGTAGCGCATGAACAGGTAAAAATGTTCCTTTAATGCCCGGAATGCAAATTCCTAGAGCACTCTATCAACTACAGCCAACAAATCTTCTGAAGTGAAAGGCTTAACAATGTAGTCTTCCGCACCAAGTTCCTTTCCTTTATTGACTACCGTTTGCTGCCCAACGGCGGAGACCATGACCACTTTGGATTCCAGGCCTTCTTCCTTAAGCACCTTCAATATTTCAAAACCCATCATATCCGGCAAAATATTGTCGAGTGTGATTAGGTCTGGTTGCAATTCCATTGCCAGGTCGATCGCTGTTTCTCCGTTGGCTGCTTCTCCAACGATTTCAAAGCCTTTTTCTTCTAAGGCAGTTTTGATTAACGATCTCATGTAGATTGAGTCATCTACGATTAATACTTTTTTTGCCATGGCGATTTATTCCTTCGTCTTAGTCTGATTAGTAGTGTGTCTTTACAAAAATAGAATTCAAAGTTTCTGCTTGATTCGATCAACCAGATCATTTTGGAAAATCCAGATAAAATCCGGAGAAATGTTCAATTCAGCACCGTGAAACAAGGCTTTGAAATGAACCATAGAATCAAACTCAGTAGCTTCATTGGCTAAATACTGGTTTACTTCATCCGCTTTCATGATCTGCAATGAAGGGACATGTCCAAAAATATCAACACCGAGGAAATTCGCAAATTCAGTAATGACTGCTGCTGCCACCATGTTGTCAATTTCCGTCAGGAATCCTGTTTTCATCATCTGATTCTGCGCACTGTCAGATTCTAACACCACCGGAGGGAGGCAAGCTGCACATACTCTGGCCACATCCTCTTCCGAAAAGATCAAATGACTTGTACCCCTTAGATCACCTATTAATTCGGTCTTGATGACCTGTACGGCTTGATCTGATTCATAGTCAATCACTGGGCTGTCGCCCACCTTTTCACCATAGGATACTTTCTTCAGCGTGATAGGGCTTTGCAGAATCATTTCCATCGAGGCCTTCGCCATGGATAGTCCATCAAAAATTAATTTGGTGGCAACTTCCATTTCATCTGCTTCAAAACTTTTTAGCATTTCTTAGATTTTCAGGTTAGTCCGGATTCCCGGAAGCAAGGTTCTTAACATTTTATTAGCTGGATAATTTTATTGTGAGATAAGCAATTTCTTCTAATTTATATTAATCATTCAATTCTTCTACCTGATTTGGGATTTTGGTGATCTGAATGACCATTTTTAATGTATCACCTGGTCAATCACCTCTCTCAATCGGGCCTATCTATGCTTTTAATTCACCAATGGCATTCCCCAGATCTTCTTCCGTGATCGGCTTGGTCAGGTACTTATCCACATTAAGCTCCCTTGCTTCTTCTATCATCGAAGGCTTGGCCATGGAAGTGATCATAATTACTTTCATGTGCGGGTAATGCTTTTTCACGACTTTGAGAACATCCAATCCAGTCATATCTGGCAATACCATATCCAGCGTCAGAATCTTTGGTTCTAATTGTTCGATCATTTCCAAAGCTTCCTCTCCATTTGAAGCCAATCCACATACCTCCAGTCCCATGCCTACCACAACCCTCTGGATGGTGGACCGAATAAAAGAAGAATCATCTACAATCAACACACTCATGGCGACAAGGGTTTTTGGTAGACTCTGGTTTGCAAGTCTTTTACTTTGAAAAGGGTCTTTCCATAGTCCGGCATAATATCATAATAACCAATAATAAGATACCCTCCCGGCTTCAATGCCTGATAAAGCAGATTCAGCACTTTGGTTTTGAGCTTGTCATCAAAGTAGATCATGACATTGCGACAAAAAATGATCTCAAATCGCTCATGCATCGGGTCGGTCACGAGGTTATGCCTTTCGAATCGTACATTCTCCTTGTAGCGAGGCTTGATGGTTGCATGGCTTTTTTCGAATTGAAAATAGTCCTGCATCCGGCTGTATGGGAAATATTTGATCAGTGGTGTAAGGTATTGGTTCATCAATTGTCGGGGGTATTCCCCTTTCCTTGCTTTGACCAATGCCCTGGAACTCAAGTCCGTCGCCAGCACATTTGTTCGATGCAGCAATCCTTTTTCTTCGAGCACGATGGACATGGTGTACACTTCTTCCCCTGTCGAGCATCCTGCATGCCATACATTGAGGCCACCTGTCGCCCGGTACTGATCCAGGATATCATCCCTCAATTTGACCCAAACTGCCGGATTTCGAAAGAGTTCGGTCAGGTTGACCAGCAGGTCATCGATTGCGTTGGCGAAGAAGGCTTGATCTTTCAACACCCTGCTCCACAATTCGATCAGTGATTCCATGTGATGCTTGGACATCAAACGAACGATCCCTCGCTTCAACGAACCCTTTTCATAATTCGTGAAATCCAGGCCATATCGATTTTTGATGGCCACCATCAACGCATTTAGCTCTTCTTCGCTGATCATTTATGCTTTATAGCCCTCACTGATTGATGCTTGATTTAAATAAAATTTCAGTCATTGCCGCAATATCAATTACCGGACATACCTGACCATTTCCAAGAATGGTCGTACCACTCAACAATTTGGTTTTGTCCAGTGGTTTTGCCAAAGGTTTTTCGATGATCTCCTTCTGATAAAGTAACCGGTCTACAACGATTCCTGTCAGTTTTCCTGCAAAAGAAACCACGATCATGTCAAACTGCTGATCATCAGCAGTTTCCTTAAAGGAATGATGAAGCACCCCTCCATCCGTCACATCACTAAGCTTTGTCAAGCCTATCAGGTCTTTCAAAAACAAGATAGGAATGGTCTCTTCCTGATACTTGGTCATCAATGTATTACCCAGCTTATGAATATCCCCTTTCTTCAGCGAAAGCACCGCTTCCGTGTAGGATAAGGCAATGGCATACGTCTGTTCCGACAACTCAAACAATAGTGCGCCTTTCAAGGCTAATGAGGACGGGAGCAATAACTTTATGGTAGTCCCCTTGTTGATCTCGGTATCAATGATCACCTGGCCACCTACGGATTCTACCGCTTTCTTCACCACGTCCATTCCGACACCTCTTCCTGAGATCTCTGTTACTTTGGCAGCATTGGAAAAACCAGGCTGAAAGATTTGCCGAATTACATCATCCTCTGAAAGCGCATTTGCTGTTTGCTCGTTCATCAGTTTCTTTTCAACAAGCTTCTTCCGTATGGCAGCTTCATCGATCCCTTGTCCATCATCAATGATGGTAATTTGAACGTAATCCTTTTCGTAACTCGCATCCAGGGTGATGGTTCCTGTCTTTGGTTTTCCCAGCTCCTTTCGCTGCTTGGGCATTTCCACCCCATGGCTCACCGCATTTCGTACCAGATGAATGAGCGAATCTCCCATGGCCTTTAGTACATTCCGGTCAATCTCGATGTGCGTACCCTTCAATTCCAACGACACGTCTTTGCCTTCTATTACGGCGGCATCCCTAACAATCCGGTGAAATTTATTAAACAAGAATCCCATCTGCACCATCCGTGCATTCATGACCGCATACTGCAAATTGGATGAGATGCGTTGCAAGCCTTCGAACTGCGAGCGCCGGTCCAGCGACCGGTTTTCAGCTATCAATCGATCTTTCTCAATGATGAGCTGTCCTACAAGTGTCATCAATTCATCCATTTTCCGCACAGGAATCTGGATGACATCTGCGAATGTGATCTCATCAGTATCAGCCTCTTCTACCGCTTCCTCTTCCTGCACAACCGGAGTGGTAGGCTCAGGAGCCGTTTCAGGCTCAACTTCGGGTGTTTCTTCTGCCTCGGGCGCCTGGTCTTCTTTTCGGTTCTTGAGCAGCACTTCGAGTTTCGTCCGAATACCGAGATAGCTGACCTTTCCACCGGTTTCCAGGGCTTTGATCAATTCTCCAAGTTTGTCCGCTGCACGGAACAAGCTGGCGAACAGGTCACTGTCCAGTTCGATCCGATTCTCTTTGATCTCTCCCATCAGATCTTCCATGACATGGGTCAGGTTAGCAATGGCTTCATAACCCATGCCCATTGCATTGCCTTTGAGGGTATGCACGATCCTGAAAATCGAGTTGACGGCCTGTTTATCCGAATGCTTCTTTTCGAGAACAATGAAGTGTTTGTTGAGTTCTTCAAAATTCTGAAGGGCATCTGCCAGAAACAGGGCTTTATATTCTTCTTCTTTTGATTTCAATTGCCTCTAGGTTACACTTATAAGATATGTTCCAATTTCTTTGATATCTAGCACCTGATCTACCTTCCCCGCTTCTATGGCTGCCTTAGGCATACCAAAGATCACCGATGAGGCTTCGTCCTGTGCCACCGTTAATCCCCCTGATTCGCCAATGGCCTTCATGCCTTTGGCGCCATCTTTACCCATGCCCGTCAAGAGAACACCCAGGCTTGCATCTTTGTATACAGCAGCTGCTGACAACATGATCGCATTGATCGAGGGATTATTATACTCTTTGAATGTCTTCTCACTGGCGACTAATTGCACCTTACCACTCTTGCCCCGACGCTTAAGTTCCAGGTTAGCATCTCCGGGGCAAATGATCACATTGCCTTTACGAGGCTCCATGCCTGGTGTTCCCAGCATTACATTCAATGGGGTGCGTGAATTGATACGTCGAACAAACGGGTCGATAAAGTTTGGCGGCATGTGCTGACAGATTACGATAGGTACATCTATCTCATCTTGCAAACTGATAATGATCTGTTCCACTGCAGAAGGACCACCTGTAGATGCTCCAATGATCAATATCTCAAATCGATCCGATGATTTCTTTTTCTTCTTCGGAGCCGTATTTTGGACCTGCTGATTGTTCTTGACAATTTGTGGCCTGGCTTTATTAATGCCTTTTAAACGACTTATAAGCTCTTGATCCATTGTCCGGATCTTGGAACCTCCCCTGACCGGTTTGTTCATGTAATCAACTGCACCAAGTCGAAGCGCATCAAATATGGGCTCCAAATTAGTGTTGCCAACAGAACTAAGGATCATAATTGGCGTTGGACATTGCTCCATGATGTGCTTGATGGCATAGAGGCCATTATACTCACCCATTTCCATGTCCATGACAATCACATCGGGTCGATGCTTCTTGGTCATCTTAACGGCCTCCAGGCCGTCTTTGGCAGTACCGATCACGTCCAAACCCGGATCAGAAGACAATACATCTGAAAGTAACAACCTCATGAAGGCTGAATCATCCACAATTAAGGTCTGTAGCTTCATTCGGTCATGCACTGTTCTTGGCTGGAAGGACCCGGACCTTGTTCCCTTCTATCAATTCTTCTATGTCCAGCATAAAGATCATTCCTTGTTCTGTTCTCACCAGTCCCTTGATGTACGTATCATCTCTGGTGAAATCTGCCAGAATTCCCGAAGAACTCTCCATGGCCGCACCTGGCACAATGACTGTATCCGGAACATCGGACAATAAAACACCTAGCTTGTTAGAACCATGCTCAACCACCAGGGTGTATTCACGTGAATTGGTGGATTCCGATCCTGAGAAAAATTTATGTGCCAAATCGATGGTTACGATCACAAATCCTCTGATGTTCACCAGGCCCGGAACGAAATCAGGCACATGAGGCAAAGAAGAAATCGCAGGTGTTTTCACGACTTCTCGAGACTTTCCGATCTCAACAGCGTACCGCTGTTCATTGAACTTAAAGACGATCAGTTGAAGTCGTTGATCTTTTCTTGCTTCTATTTCCTCATCATACCGCTGTTGTAACGCTTGTCTTCGGGCATGTTCTTCCTGACTGATCTCCGTCGAAATCAAAGGTTTTTTAATGGAAGCGGCTGTTACCTCCACCTGTTTCTTAGGTTTCGTTGCTGACTTAGTGGCCGGTTTTGCCATTGCGGCAGGTTTGGCTTTTTTAGTAGCTGTCGTCTGTTTCTTGCTCGTCGCTTTTTTAGCCGCAGCGGATTTCTTTTTCACCTCCTTCTTAGGCTTGCCTTCCGCCTGTTGCTCAGGTAAGACTTTCTTTTTACGCAAATTGTTCCCTAAAGCCATCAGGTCGTCGGATATAATTTGATAAATGCTTTCGCAAAACTTTTATAATCATTCGCACTGTTACTCTGTGGTGCGTAATTCACCACACTTTGTCCGAAAGATGGTGCCTCAGAGGCTTTCACATTCGACCGGATCATGGTTTCAAAAACCCGAAATTCGAAATGCTCCTGGATGTGGTCATGCACTTCCTGCGTGAGTTTCCTGCGTCTGTCCACCATCACTGGGAGGATTCCTGCTACCTCCAGGTCACTATTGACGGAAGATCGTATTTTCTCAATCGTGTCGGAAACCAGGTCTAATCCCTGGAGACTCAACACCTCCATTTGCATGGGAATGACAATTAATTGACTGGCCGTCAAGGCATTTACCGTAAGTACCGAAAGCGAAGGAGGGCAATCGATCAGAATGTAGTCGTAAGATATCTCTAGGTCCTTGAGTATATTTTTCAGGAAATACTCCCGATCACTGGCATCAGCAAGTGACAATTCCGTATCTGCTAATCCAATATCACAAGGTGCTACAGATAATCGCTCTGTTTCATGTAAGATGGACGATAAGTCCGTCTTTCCCTCAAAAACATCGGATAATGATTGCTCAAAATCAACGATACCCAACGAATAAGACAAACTACCCTGCGGGTCTAAATCAATCAGAAGGACGCGTTTTTTGCGTGCCGCCAACGCCGCTCCCAAATTAATGGTCGTGGTAGTCTTTCCGGTCCCTCCTTTTTGATTGATTACACCTATGATCATTCTTCAACTACTTCATTCGAATTCTCATCCGGAGCTGAATCCAACTCTCGCGTACTTAAGTTAAACTTACTCACTGCTTCTTTCAATCCCGTGGCGATTTCTGAAAGTTGCTGTGATTTTTCTTTGTAGTTGGTCATACCACTGGACAATTCAAACGCAGAACTCGCTACTTCTTCCGTACCTGCAGCCGTCTGTTCGGCAATCACCACCACAGATTCAGTAAGCCCTACTACATTTTTAATGTCCTGGATCTGGTCACCGGTAGCCGTTACAATGCTTTCAGATAGCTCTCTGGTTTGGGAAGTTGAGGCTGCAATCTCCTTGAACGCATCCGATGCGCCCTCAGAAGCTTCTCCCCCGACTCTTACGCTCTCATTCATTACCTCCAGCACTCTGGCGGCATCAGTCGTATCCTGCTGCACGTCATTTACCAATCGTTCAATCTCTTTTGCCGAAGTTCGTGAATCTTCCGCCAGCTTACGTATCTCCTCGGCTACTACGGCAAATCCACGACCTGCATCACCAGCCTGTGCAGCCTCTATCGCTGCATTCAAGGCCAATAGGTTGGTTTGAGACGCGATATCGGAGATCACACCAAGTACACGTGAAATTTCTTTTGATCGCTCTGCCAGTACTTTAAATGACTTGGTTGTATCTTCTGAAAATGCAGCGATATCTCGCATGCTGTAATTCACCTTTTTGATTCGCTGAAGTCCAACATCACTACGTTCCTCACCAGTTTGTGCAGCATTGTAGATGGATTTCGCCTGCTCCTCCATGTCGGAGGAAGATTTCATAATTTTCTCTACCAAACCGGAGGATTCATCCACCTGTTTCACCTGATTCTGCGCACCGGTACTCATTTGGCCGATGGCTGTAGCAATCTCCCCCGTGTTGATGCTCATTTCTTCACTTGCGGTCAGCATTTCTACGGATGAGTCTTTGATCCCTTCCGCGTTTTCTGAAATGACTTCTATCAGATTGTTCAGATTCTCTAAGCCCTGGTTCAGGTTATTGGAAAGCTTGGCAATATCTCCTTTGGTTTCATCTGTAATTCGCAAGGAAAGGTCTCCTTGAGCCATTTTATTAGCAATCTGACTGATTGAATTGAAAGGAAGGTACACTGAAAGCAACAGGTTGTTCATGAGGTGAGCGATTTCCTCCCAAACACCATCTTTGTTCTTAATATCAATTCTTGCAGATAGATCTCCTTCCTCTCCTGCTTTCTTCACGACTGACTTTATGTCTTCAATGGACCTGGATAAGTTCTTACGCATGTCGAGCAGACTGGCGCCTAATTCATCGTTTGGACCTGCTTCCACGAATTCTACTTCCAACTTACCTGACCCAATGCTTTGGGCAAATTCCGATTTTTTGCGCAATTCCTCCATCAACAAGTTGACGGACCGGGATATTTGGCCCAATTCATCATCTCCTTTAACAACAACTCGACGGTTGGCAGTTATTTCTCCTCGAGCGAGATCTCGGAGCAAGTCGCTCACTCGTTCCAGCGAAATGCCGATATTTTTGGCAAAACGAAATACAATGATTCCTAACAGAATCAATCCGACAAACCCGGCAATCAAAGTATAACGGAGACTTTTATTGAATGCCTTATTGATCTCTGCCACAGGAACAACTGTACCGATGGCCCAAAAATCATTGGAACGACCAATCGGAATTTTAGCAAAACTCAAATAAACCTGTTCTCCGGTTTCAGGGTCCAAGGTTTCATATCCTGCAACTCCATTCCTGTTCACTTCACTTCTAATGTCAAGGATATCAAAGTCTTTCATCATCGGAATGACATCCACATATTTATTGACATAGTCAAGATCATTATGTGCCACAACATATCCGTTCCCAGAAAGAATAAATGCTTCAGAATTTTCAAATAACGGAAATTCAGTCATGTCCTCATATTCCTGCAATGACAAATCTGACCCGGTTAATCCAACAAATTCATCGTTTACCAGAATAGGAATACACGGAGAAGTCGCAATAAGCGAATCTCCCTGCGAAGCAAAATAACTTCGATATTTATAAGGCTTTGAAATTCCCTCTCGCCTACTTTCTTTGTATTCCAGATAGACTCCTCCTTCCCGATCTCCTTCGAGATCAAGTCTTTCGATTTTTGCTTTGACGGAATCATTTTCAACAAAATAAGAAAAACGCTCTCTTCCGTAAGGTTTATCCCAATTATCATCAATGGCCTGTAGCTCCCAGCTTATCCAAACTGCCTCATATTTAGGGTTATCTCTCAGAACACTAACCAGCAATTCCTCCTGCATTCTCTCTCTGGTAGCTTGATCATATTTTAGGTAGTTCCCCAAAATAGACCCCATGGTCCTGGCCGTAACCAGGTCTTCCAAAAGCCTGCCTTTAACTTCATTAGCTTTCTCTTCAATCGCTGCGTCTGCCAGTTTTTTTCCCTCAGAGAGTCCGTTTTTTCTCAGTTCAATACTGAAATAAGTGATTGTGATCGCATAGGTAAAAAGCGCCATTCCCAAAATGAGAAAGAGCATTTTTTGCCTAATGGTCCATTTACTGAAATTCATAAATAATTACGATGCGGTTACTAAAGATTACCTTCGTTTTCCTCCATCTCACTGACCTTAGTCAACTCAATCAGATTCACAAGTGTAATCAATCTATTTTCCTGGTTAATGATGCCTTCAATGTAAGGCTGTTCTTGTTGAGAGCGTGTCATGGCAGCAGATGAGCGTTCAATTTCTGATTCAAATACCTGCCTTGCGGCGGGTACCTGATAGATATTGAGGGCTACTTTGATCTCTTCATGGTCCAATACGAGTGCGTATGGCTGGTTTGCTTGTTCGCTCTGGGGCTCATGAAGTCCCAATCTTACTCCAAGGTCCAAAATTGCATGGACATTACCACGAACATTGGCTACGCCCAATACGTAATCCGGTGATTGTGGGATCGGTGTGATCGGTGGCATTTCTACCACTTCTTTCACCAAACTGATGTCTACTGCAAATTCCTCATCTTCTATCCCAAAAACGACGATCTGATGACGTTCACCCTTGTCTTCCTCCTCAGTTGCTTCTACAAGGAAACTAGAGACATATTGCTCCTCTTCCTGTGCTAGAGGGATGGACAGGTTTTCGGTTTTCGATGCGGGATTTTGTTTTTCCCCTTTCAGATTAGATCCTAATGCCAAGGTATTTCTCTCAGGTCTTCTTAATGCGTGTATTGATCGTATTAATCAATACACGGCAAATTATGTTGTTTTGGGTGAACCAGAAAAATAAAGTGCACGATTCCGTAAACTTTGGGTTGATTAGGTATTATCAAATCAGTTTCAATCCGAATAGCCGTTCAATGCCCCAGCGAAACACTATGTCCAAAGAGGGAATAAATGCCGTATGTCAGTGTAAACTGGACCAGATAGGAATAAACGAAACTCAACAGGATCAGGATAAAACCCAGGAATGACCACATGTTGAAAAACCGCATGACCACATAGAAATAATAAAGGGTAGTAAAAACGGTGTAACCCTGCAAAATCAGGTCTTTGATGCCAGGAAGAAATTGCAGCAAAGGAAAAATGACAATCAAAGTCCAAAGCTGCTGCGAAGTGATGTACGCTTGTAATGTAAGGTTCTCCGCATAGTTGTACCCACGTGGTTTAAAAAATAAGAAAGTGAACGTGGCAAAGACTGGGATCGCAAATAGATTGACAATGGTCAGGTTATCATTGACATAGACAAAAAAATCTGGCTCAACGAAATTCAGGATTGGCACAGAGATGTCCTCGATATCCAGGTGAAAGATTTTGTAGCGTTGTGCGATTATTGTGGCAATCGTGCCTCCCAGCACCAGGTACCTGAATGCGGGGTAAAGCAACTTACGTTCACCATGCACATACTTTCGAATGACTTCTCCTGGCTGGGTAAACAACCACGAAAACGTCCAGAAGAGGCCATGGTTTTCAATGTGAAATGGGGACAGAAAAAATTCAACGATGATTTCTTTGATATGCAAACGTCCGACTGAGGTCTTCTGCCCACAATTCCAGCAGAATTTACCTGTAGCTTCTTCGCCGCAGTTCTTGCATTTGATCGTTGTTGGTTCACTCATTCCCTGCACATCGCAATGGTGGATGGTGTGTGCACCTGCACCTGAGATAAAGCTTTGTTTTTGATCGATAGTACCTTCCAGTCATCATAAGCCGTCACATCACCGGAAATCGTGATGGGCAGACCTACGAAAGGCAAAATATCCTGATAGATATCTTCCATACTCGTGTCTTCCAACATATAATAGTCTACAAATTCACCATTTTCCCTGATGGCCAGAACCGGGACAATTCCTCCTGAAATACAGCGTCGGGCACAACTACGGTGTACGGCTTTTGTTCCTGGATTCATGACTCCAAAGAAACATTTCGGATCAACTATTTCGCCACTTAGGGTCACACTTCCATTTTGGCTGATTTTCCTATTTCGTAATGCTGTAGCTTCAAAATCAATCAAACTGTTCTCGCCTTCTGTCAATTCCATCCATCGTTTATCCTGATATTCAAAATAAGTCCCGCGAATGGTCACCTTATAGTTGGAAATATTTCCTGATAATTTTGATTGGAAGGGTTCCAATACCGGGCCTGCACCGAATTTCCCGAATCCTACTAATGGTATGGTTTTGATTTTCCCATCCTCCTCTGTCAGTAAGGCTGGCGCGGGTACCATGACCAAATGGCCACTGACCTCAGTCAGGTTTCCAAAGTCGAAATAACTATCGACAAAACCTTTTTCAGCTCTGCTAAAAAAACCAGCAAATGCAATTGCAGACATGGAGACTACCGCAAAAAAGATCAAGGCTGCTTTTTGGAACCCTTTTGGCGCCTCGTCCTGCCATCCAATATAAAACTCGTCTTGTTCTTTCATGAATTTATAATTAAAGGTGGCACTGCTGTTCCAGGTTCGTTAGGCTTCGGATCAATGAAAACTTGTTTTCCTTCCAGCTTGAGGTGGTAGGTCTCTACTTTTTCAGTAAAAGGTGGTGGTGACTGACCATTACCCGGCAAATACTGATAGCCATGCCATGGACAGGTGATGCAACCATCGATGATCTTCCCTTCTCCAATAGGACCGCCCTGATGGCGACAAACATTATTTACAGCAGAAAGCTGATCTTCATACTTAAAGATGGCCACTCTCTCACCAAAGACTGTAACTATTTTAGCCCGATCGTCCTGAATATCATCCACCTCACAGGCGTACACAAAATCCACTTTTTGACCGGAAGATATCGGATTGTCTGTAGGTCTTTCTTTGAAGCCCGCCCATATATGCAGCACCGTCACGATACCAAACGCTCCTATCAAAACGTTGAAAATCGCTGGATTCGTTTCATTCTGTAATCCCCCAAGTACGACATGCATGATCAGCAAGCCATAGGCTACGTAGACCAACATGTGCAGGGATTTCCACACTTTAGGCCCCAGGTTCTTTAACCAGAAATCATGGCTACTGGTGGCCATCAAAGCAAGGACGGTCAAGCCGATGAATCCTAAAACCTGAAACGGGAAAGTAACCAGGTTGCCATAATCCAGGTTGGAGATAAAAACAGAACGGATCGGATTGGTATCGCTCAGCGAATGAAAATTCATGATGCTGAAAATACCATGGATAGCACCCATGACGAACATCGTCACTCCCAGGTGTCTGCGATTGTAGAGAACGATCAGAAAATTCCGGTTGATCCGGGAAAGCGGGCCAATGACCAGTACCACATGTAATAAGAAGATGGCCAGCCAGCCAAATGCACGAATAAAGATGGTCTCGAAAGTGGCAGTGGGATGCTTCACCACGTGCCATCCAAAGAATAGGATCAGAAAAGTGAATACGACCATCGCCAGCGCCAGGTCATACCGCTTCTTCTGCTTGTTCCAAAGTACCGAAGTATATGATACGCTCATTGAGTATTGGATAGATTAGGTCGATCTCCTGCGAAAAAAGGTCTGTTGTTTGTGGCATATGCGAGCCAAAAGATCATCGCCAGCAATAGTACAAGCCACATGGCCAAATGGCGTTTTCTCAAATTTCTAGTCATGAGGATTTTAAAGATTTTGCCAATAAAACGGACCAAAACAGGACCACTCCCGGGAAGATGATCAGCTTAAAATGCCAGGGTGTGTCCTGCGTACCTTCATCGATTTTGGCGGCACCTTTCATATAGAAATACACCGAAAACAACAATCCCAAAATGACATACACCAATGCCGAGATCAACAGGATATCAATTAATAGCGCC
Organism: Cytophagales bacterium; assembly: GCA_033344775.1. Lineage (NCBI taxonomy): Bacteria > Pseudomonadati > Bacteroidota > Cytophagia > Cytophagales > Cytophagales bacterium. Next base: position 806,214 of record JAWPMT010000001.1, read on the forward strand.
ATGATCAGGGATTTACGCCTGCATAAGGAATACCTGTCAGGTGATGCATATCACGGTCAAAAGTGGTCAGGTCTTCCAATGAAAAATCGTTCAGGTCGCTGTGTCCACATGCACGTGCCACTACTTTCATCAAGTCAGTAGAGGCTTCAAAGAAGTTTTTGAGTCGCTCAGCAGATTTTTGCACCATCATACGAGCTCGAAGGTTTTCTTTCTGCGTAGCAATTCCCACCGGGCAGTTATTGGTATGACAAGCACGCATACCCAGACATCCGATAGCCTGCAAAGCAGAATTAGAAACAGCGATCGCATCTGCACCTAATGCCAATGCCTTGACAAAATCTTCAGGTACTCTCAAACCTCCGGTGATCACCAGGCTGACATCTGATGCACCTACTTTATCCAAATACCTTCTTGCTCTCGCAAGTGCCGGAATCGTAGGAACGTTAATGTTATCTCGCAAGACTGTTGGGGCAGCACCTGTACCACCTCCACGGCCATCCAGAATGATGTAATCCATACCTGCTCTCAGCGCAAAGTCAATGTCTTCTTCTATCCGACTGGCTGCTATTTTGAAACCAACAGGAATGCCGCCAGATTCATCTCGTACTGTATCGGCAAAAGCCCCGAATTCAGATGCGGTCCTCAAATCGGTGAAAGTCGCCGGGCTTATGGCCGTTTCCCCTTCGTTCAATCCACGGACTTCCGCGATCTCTCCGATCACTTTGGAACCTGGCAAATGACCTCCGGTACCCGTCTTGGCTCCTTGTCCTCCTTTGAAATGAAAGGCCTGTGCTTTTTTTACTTTGTCCCAGGAAAAACCAAATTTGGCAGACGCCAACTCATAGAGGTATCGACTGTTGCTGGCCTGTTCGTCAGGCAACATACCTCCTTCTCCACTGCAAATACCCGTCCCAGCCATTTCTGCTCCCTTGGACAAAGCCAATTTTGCTTCACGAGACAATGCCCCGAAAGACATGTCGGAAACGAACATAGGAATATCCAGTTTCAATGGTTTTTTCGCCTTAGGTCCAATCACAACACCTGTGGCTACCTCATCTTCATCTAGTAAAGGCTTTCGGCTGAGCTGTGCTGGTAACATTTGAATGGAATCCCATTTAGGCAACAAGTCACGCTCGACACCCATTGCCGTACTTACCCCATGATGACCTACTCTAGAAAGACCATCCCTGGCGAGCATTTGTATATATCGATTATGTGGTTCTGGCGCTTCCGGATGAGTATCCTGGTATTTGCCCAGGTATTCGTCTTCATTGAAGCGTGGAGGGATTGCCAATCGCTCAAACTCCTCTACTTCGGCCTGATCTATATAGACCTTGCCATTAGCAATCAGGTGTTCAAATTTATGGAGCCGTTCATCAGGCGCATATTCACTGACTCCTGTATCGTACCGGTAGTCCCAGTTGTGGAGGCCACAGATCAAATTGTGTCCGTCAACAAATCCGTCGGATAGTAGTGCACCACGGTGCAGGCATCTTCCATATAGCACGGACACCTCTTCACCATAACGGATGATCACCAGGTCGGTGCCCAGTACTTGTCCATGTGTAGGTTCTTTATCGTTTAGCGAAGCCATTTCGGCGACAACAACTGGCTTCAAAAATTCTTGGTAATCACTCATAGGGCGATTTTGTAGTTAATGGGTTTCTTTCAAGTATCAAAGGAATGTCATGCTGAGCTTGTTGAAGTAGACATTCCGGTCTAATAAAACTAAAGGATTTTATCTGGTTGAACGTGTCTGCCTTTCGACAAGCTCAAGGTGACACGACATCAAATCAACATCGCATCGGTCATGATCTCTACGGTACCTGGTCCATCATGCTTCATGAGACGGTCCAGTGCCTCATCCAATTCAGAGGCCTTGGTGACCTTGATGCCCAGCGCTCCCGTGCTGCTCACAAAAGCTGCAAAATCAGGATTGACCAGGCTGGTTTGCCACACATCAAATTCCGCCGCTCGCTGTTCCTTTGAGATCTTTCCCAGCTCCTTGTTATTTAACAAGATATGTTTGATCGGCATGTTGTATTTAACTGCTGTAGTAACTTCCATGGGGTATTGTCCAAAGCCTCCGTCTCCAGTCACAGCGATGATCTGTCTGGAGTCTCCAACCGCAGCCCAAAGTCCCATGGCCGCAGGATAACCAAACCCAATGGACCCGAGGTAACCGGACATGACAATGGATTGCTTTTCACATTCAAAGTAGCGTCCGAAACTGTAGGTATTGTTTCCCACATCTACCGCCATCGCCGCATCATCCTTCACATGACGTTTCATGGCTTCAAAGACCGCTACCGAGCTTACCCCATTGCCATTGTCTTCTTTCAGTCGGACTTGTTTTTCTGCTCGCCAGATGGACCAACGTTCGGCAATGGCTGGTTTCTGATCTTTAGCATTCAGGCTTTGTCCCTTCAGGCCTTGCAGCATTTTATCAGCAGTTACACCAAGTTCGGCCCAGATAGGCACATCAATAGAATGGAATTTGGCCAAAGCCAGTCGATCAAAATCTACCTGGATGGTTGGTATCTTGGGTGTAATGCCTGTATGATTCGAAAAGGAAGCGCCAAAGACCAACAACAAGTCTGCTTCATTCATGAAATAAGAAGCAATGGGGGTTCCACTTCGACCTAGCACCCCACATCCCAATGGATGGGAATCTGAAATCAGCCCTTTCCCTTTGAAGGTCGTCAACACCGGAGCATTCAATCGCTCGGCCAGCTCCGTGATCCGGTCCATTTCGAATCGGGCGCCGTGACCAACGATGATGGTCGGCGTTTTGGATGCTTTGATTTTTTCGATTGCCTCGGCTAAAACGGCTGCCGCAGGTTCAATTTTTGGATTGGCAATTCTATTTTCCATGGTCCCGGCTTCCTTCCCTTCTGCTTTCAGGATCTGGACATCATCCGGAAAGGTGATGTGAGAAACATCCCGATTCACAATCGCATGCTTCACTGCTAAATTCATCAACTCGGCATGCTTGCTATCAGATTGTGTCCGATGATTAAAATCAGCCACCGCCTCGAATGCCGCTACCAGATCCACTTCCTGAAATGCGCCAGTTCCTACCACCTGGGTCTGAACTTGTCCAGAGAGAGCTAATAAAGGTGCCCGGTCATTTTTCGCATCCCACATGCCCGTGTACATGTTCGTCGCTCCGGGTCCGGCGATACCGAAACATGCAGCAGGCTTACCGGTCAGTTTTCCATAAGCCGAAGCTGCAAAAGCTGCCGCTCCTTCATGTCGAATGCCGAAATACTTAAGCCTTCCTGCTCTTTCTTGTTTCCTCATGGCATCGGCCACGCCCAGGTTGGAGTGTCCTACCATACCAAATACGGTATCCACACCTGCATTTACCATCGTTTCGATCATCACATCGGAGACCGTACGCGGCTGAGGGGCTTCTTCTTCCAATTGGATATAAACGCCATCATCGCGGATCTCTACCGGAAAAGATTCCACACCATCATCGAAACCTGGTGCTTTTCCGCTGATTGGATCATAGTCCCAACCGTGCCAGGGACATCTAAGCAATCCATTTTCAATGGATCCTTCCCCTAGCGGTCCTCCCTGATGGGGGCACTTGTTATCAAGGCATCCAAATTTTCCTTCGTGATGGGTGAGACAAAAACTCTTGTGTCCGGCGGTGACAGTCATTACCCGTTCGTCAAGTAGCTGATCGGCGTTTTCAAGCACTTTGACCCAGGTTAAATTCTTTTCAGACATGTAGTGGTAATTATTGGGTTTGGTGATTCAATGCTAAATATATTAAATCCACCGAGCAATTGATGATTGCCAAAACAATCTTCTTTGGTAGATGGAGGACACTTTGTTGAAAACATTTCTTTCCATCATCATGATATTCACATTTGACACCTAATTCAATGGAAAACTTTTGCTGATCCTAGAGTCCTGCTAGATTTGCGATCTGATTTTTGGAAAGATACTTCAATGATGAAAGATTTTGTAGCTGAATTGACCTGGAGAGGCATGATCCACGATTCCATGCCGGGTGTAGATGAGGAACTGAACAGTGGCATGACGGCTGGCTATATCGGTTTTGATCCTACCGCGGATTCACTGCACATTGGTAACCTGGTTCAGATCATGACGCTGGTGCACTTTCAGCGGTGTGGGCACAAACCTTTTGCATTGGTCGGTGGCGCTACTGGTATGGTAGGTGATCCTTCCGGAAAATCAGCAGAGCGTAACCTCCTCGATGAAAATACCCTGAACCACAACCTGAGTTGTGTCAAAGGTCAACTGGAAAAATTCCTGGACTTCTCGGGAGAAAATGCGGCGGAAGTGGTCAACAACTACGACTGGTTCAAGGAATTTAACTTTCTGGACTTCATCCGGGACGTGGGAAAACACATTTCTGTGAACTACATGATGTCCAAGGATGCTGTAAAGACCCGACTGGAAACGGGACTATCCTTTACAGAATTCAGCTACCAGTTGGTGCAGGGTTATGATTTCTACTGGCTTTGGAAAAACAAGAACATCAAATTGCAGTTAGGTGGTTCGGATCAATGGGGTAACATTGTCACCGGTACCGAACTCATCCGTAGAAAAGGACAAGGATCTGCTTTCGCCATCACTACGCCTTTGATCACCAAAGCAGATGGTACCAAATTTGGCAAGACGGAAGGCGGCAACATCTGGCTGGACCCTGAAAAAACCTCGCCCTACAAATTCTACCAATACTGGATCAATGCTTCGGACGAGGATGTGGAGAATTACATCAAGATCTTCAGCCTGAAATCCAAGGAAGAGATCGATGCATTAATCGAAGAACATCGTGATGCACCTCATATGAGACTGTTGCAAAAAACATTAGCAGAAGAGATCACCATTCGGGTGCATTCAGAAAAAGATCTGGAGACGGCCATCAAAGCTTCTTCCATCCTATTCGGAAAATCTACGAGTGAAGACCTGATCAGCCTGGATGAAACAACCTTCCTGCAAGTATTCGAAGGAGTGCCACAAACAGAAGTGAGTAAAGACGTCCTGTTGAATTCAGAAAATGCGATCAATTTACTCAGCGAAGAAACCAATGGCCTGGTGTTCAAATCAAAAGGGGAAGCTCGCAGGATGATCCAACAAGGGGCGGTAAGCATCAATAAGGAAAAAGTGACTAATGGCAATGCAAAGGCAGAATTCCAGTTGTTGAATGATCGCTATTTATTAGTTCAAAAAGGCAAGAAGCATTACTTCTTAGTTATCGCTGTGTAGCGGAATGGCATTACAATTGCCATAAAGTTCAGAGTACATGGCGGTTAACTCCCTCACTAGAGTGAAGGAGTTAATGGGTTATTTCGTTTTCCTACTTCTGAAATAATGATTTCCCGGTTCTGGATTTCCTGCCGAAGGCATGGTGAACCATTTTGGGTGGTACTTTCCCGTATGGCTGCATCATGCAATGATTGAAATTTCCTTGTTGGAGATAGCTACTTGAATGCAATTCGTGGACCAGTTTATGTCCTTTTTATTACGTATTCAAGTTCATTCCAAGCCTTCGTTTCAGTCTTTTGATTCCGTTCATAAAGTAGTACCACAAGCGTGGACACAAAAAAACCACGAACATGAACCTAAAGAACCACGCCCATGGATATTTTAAGAGATCACTATAATGAACGTTTGTAAAGGCGTCTAGACTTGTTAAGGGAGCCGGACATAGATTAGATTAGCCAGAATATATTAAAACCTTTATGGCTTTAGAGATTGAACGAAAGTTTTTGGTAAAGAATGACAAGTGGAAGTCTAATACAACTCGGACTCATGCCATGAAACAGGGCTATCTCAACTCTCATCCGGAGCGAACCGTTCGAGTCAGAATTTATGACGGGCAAGGTATACTGACGATCAAAGGAAAAAGTGAAAACCTGACGCGTAAGGAATATGAATACGATATTCCTGATTATGAAGCAGTGTCCTTGTTGGAATTATGCGAAAAACCACTCATTGAAAAGACGCGTCACCTCTGTCAGTACCATGGCCACGTTTGGGAGGTAGACGTTTTTGAAGGTGATAATAAAGGTTTGGTGCTCGCTGAAATTGAACTTACCCGTGAGGATGAGGATTTTTCTATACCGGAATGGGCGGGTGAAGAAGTATCCACTGATCCAAGGTATTTTAATTCGGCTTTGATCAAAGAGCCCTTTAGTAAGTGGTAGATCCGTTATTTTAAATAAATCGAATAAGATGAGGCATCCACGCAATTAGCGGCCGAAAGTAAATCGATTCAACCAGGTAGTAAATATCTGTACTAGTCAAACATATAAAGCAGTCCCAAGGTGAAGATGCTACTACCGCCACTGGGAGTATCTTGTGCACCATGGGGTGTTGAATAGCGATATTCTACCAAAAGGTTCCACCAATCCTCGGTGATAAGTATGGCCCCTACCCCAATATTCAATCCAATTTTATTGGTGGCGGGGCGGGAAAACTCCCCTTGTACCCGATAATCTGACGTAAAGCGCACTATTCCCAAGAGTCCGTATGTCTGCAACCAGTCCAGTCCACTGTCCAGATAGTACTTGCCATTTAAATTGATGTAAAGAGACTCATAGAAGTAATTTCTATTACCCACGCCGAATAACAATTGATTTCCACCGGACCGGAAATATTTGGTCATGCCTAAGTTGACACTAATGCCATCCACAACGAAAAACTCTAAACCGGCATTGAGTCCTATCCCAGTTTTAAATCCCCTGTCGCCACCAGCGAAATCTGAGTCGCCGACAGCAAGATTGCTTCCGAATGCTGCACCGGTATAAGCACGAATTTCATACTGATCCTGGGCAACCAAAGACAAACAGGTGATCAATAAAAGAAGGGTGAATAATGGTTTCATGAATGATGGATTATATATGTCTGGCAGTGAATTGATAAAGGATTGTAGGTTAGTTAAGCTCTTCCGTCAAAGGCATGTCTTCCAGCGTTCCCGACATTACGAAACTGGTATTATTATCGAGTACGGTACCATCTAACATGAATGAAAGGGTCAGCAATTGATTTTGGCGATCTACTTTTTCGATGGTAATAATGAAGGTATTGATTCCTCCCAGGTGTACAGCAGAATAACCAGCACCCTCTAGTCGTTGATAAGTTACACCCTCCTCGAAGATCGTTCCAGGATCCAGACGTACATCGGCATTGCCAAAAGGAAAATAATCCAGGTACAAATAGAATTGTTCTTCATTATTTCTGATGCGATGACTAAAGCGACTCATGACCCCACATTGATTGGTATTGTCACCAATGAGTAAGGTGGCTCCACTTTCACAAGGAGCTACTTCAGCATCCTCATCACAAGCGGTGAAAACCAAGGTCAGGAACGCGAAAAACAGGAATTTATGGGTCATATCAGTATTAATTTTATGACCCAAAGAAACCAGAACCCATCAGCCATTGTAATACCGTCATTCCCTGATATTTGACTGCCCCGGCCTACTGAGCGTCGGAAGTTTCAGCCTCTTAGTGGTACGGATTCCCTATTTTTCTATCATGAAGCATCAAGCGAAACCAACAGAAATTCCCTACAGCAAATCAGGATATATACTTGGCTTTTTGCTTTTACTTGCTGTCCTGGGGTTCTGAGAATCGTATTTCTCGCAACTATTAGGGGCTTCAGAGACATTCAATGGCTATTTTCATTTTCATGCGATCATGGCGTTGTTGTGGTTGCTCACCTTGATCATTCAGCCATTATTGATCCAAAGGAAACAATGGCAGCTTCATCGGAAGATCGGAATGCTTGCTCATTTCATTCTGGGGCTGTTCTTCGTCTCTGCTATTCTACTTACACACTACCAACAATCGAAAGACTTCCATTACATCGGAGTGTTGATCCCGTTTCGGGACATGACCATGATCTCTTTAGCTTATCTGATCGCCTTAAAGTATCGAAGTATACCTGGCATTCATGCGAGGGGAATGATCGCCACAGGCGTTGCCTTCATCGAACCCGCCCTCGTAAGGGCCCTTGGCTTCATGTTCCCAACCATGAGCAATACCTATTATTGGACAATTGCACTCATCTACCTCACACTTGTAGTACTCACTATCGCAGGAAGAAAATACCGAATGGGCCAATGGGTATTTCCACTGATTTTAGCACTGAACATGGTCTTTCATTCGGTCATTGTTTTCAGAATTCAAGTCGTTTGGTTCGAACGATTTGCAGAGTGGTTCATCAGCTTGCCTATGAGTTAATTGAATGGTTTTTGGTGCAAAAAAAACCAATGAGAAAGATGTATTATCCAGGCTATTCTTATTTAATTTCAGCCTTACGAAAGAACCAAGAAAATGAACTCCGATCGCCCCTTGCTCCTCACGAAAGACCTGCCAGTCAGAAGCTATGACATTGATGTACTCGGGATCGTCAGTAACATTGTCTACATCCGATGGTTTGAGGATTTACGCACTTATTTTCTGGATGAGTATTATCCTTTTCAGGAGATGCTAGAGGAAAACACTTCTCCCGTGCTGAAAGAAACACATATCGATTACCAATATCCGATCACCATTCAGGATCAGGTGAAAGGTCAGGTCTGGCTATCCAACGTAGGCAAAGCCAAATGGGAATGCGCCTTTGAGATCTTCAATGATTCCCGTGTATTTGCAACCGGCGAACAGATTGGCTACTTCATCGATGTAGAACGAAAACGTCCAGTGAGAGTCCCTTCTAGGTTTAAGGCGCTGTGGGACCATGCGGTGGATTTGCCATAAGGATCAACTGACTAAAGTATTTTAGAAAAGAAAATAGCCAACTGCAATGAAAGAAATTGACAAACTCGCGCTGATCGATCTTGAAAATGGTCAAATCCTTGGGACCCGATCCAAAGGAAAGACTACATTTTATCTCCCAGGAGGTAAAAGGGATCCTGGAGAGTCCGATGAACAAGCGTTGATCCGTGAAATCAAAGAAGAACTCAACGTAGACCTCCTTACGGATACAATTGATTATTTAGGCACCTTTCAGGCTCAGGCAGATGGAAAAGCTGCTGGCGTGACCGTAAAAATGACCTGTTACACGGCAAATTATGATGGCATCCCCGCCCCTACCAGTGAAATAGAAGAAATACGTTGGCTGACTTATCTGGACATTGATCTGGTATCAGAAGTCGACAAGAAGATCTTTGATTTCCTAAAAGAGAAAGGAATGCTGGTTTAGGGGTTGAGTACCCTCAATGATATTCATGACATCAATGAGCAAAATTTAGTGATGGCCAATTAGCTATTGACTCTCCCAGTGAAATAAGGTTGATCAAGAAAGTACGGAAAAAATGATGATCCATTTGACCTCTTGTATTTTTGATCCGTTAATAAACTAAACGATCAAATTAATTCTTTTGATGAAACAGAGACCCCTAACCGATCTCAGCGACGAACAATTGCAGCAACAGCATAAGAAAACAAAAAATGGCACCTGGTTCAGTGGGTTTGCTATTGGATTTTTGATTGGCGTGGCGATCTATAGTACCATCAGTAATGGCATTAGTTTCTGGTCCTTCTTCCCCGTATTTTTCATTTTGATTTTTGTCAACAACGCCCAAAAACTCAAAGAAACTAAAGCGGAGATGTCCAGTAGAAATTTGAATTAGGATATCTCAAATTGAACAGATGGAGCATTCGATTCTCGAAGATGTATTTACCGGCAATGGAATTTCTCAGAAAGACCTAACCACCATTGGTTCATACCTGAAAAAAATTGAACTGAATAAAGGTGATTTTCTCCTGCATAAAGGTGATACAGTTTCATACACACATTATGTTTATAAAGGATGTCTAAGGAGCTATGTCATAGACGAGACTGGGAAGGATCATACCTTACAATTTGCCATCAAAGACTGGTGGATCAGTGACTACACTTCCTTGTTTTCCGGAGGCCAGGCATTGATGACCATTCAGTGCATACAAGACACCACCTTGTATCGACTATCCCGAAAGCATATGGTAGAGCTCTATGAAGAAATTCCTGCTTTCGAGACCTATTTCCGAAAGAAACTGGAAAAACGAATTGAAGCTTTTCATCAACGAACCCTGGGTAATCTGGCCCAGACAGCTAAAGAAAGGTACAAGACCTTTATCCAAACTTATCCTATGATCGAACAGCAAGTGAAGAATTATCACATTGCCTCTTACCTGGGCATCACAACAGAAAGCCTAAGCAGGGTCCGCAAAGAAATGGCGCAATAGCCTTTTCTTACCATACATCAATTTTTAGCTGCTTATAGGCTTCTAGGTTTGCGTATTAAACATTAAATCAAGCCTTTGATCCATGGAAAATCATATCACGGTGGTTGTATCGCACTTTGTGAAAAAAGGAATAGAACAAGCATTTGAAGCAGCACTGAAAGAAGTCATTGAGAAAGCTAAATCTTTTCAAGGTTATGAGGGAATCCAGACCATGCAGGTCAATGGTAAAGGGGAAAATGAATACATTCTACTGGTACGATTTGATTCGGAATCAAGCTATCAGGTCTGGAAGCATTCGGCCACTCGAAAAGCCTGGTCCGTTGAATTAAAGTCATTCATCACCCGAGAAAGTGAAGTGTGTTATCAGGAAGGACTGGAATTCTGGTTTTCCATCCCTCAGGTTACTACCACCGAACCTCCTAAAAAATGGAAAATGGCCATACTGACCTGGATGGTGATTTACCCGCTGGTATTGACGCTCAGTTCTTTAGCCGGATTCTTCCTTGATTTCTTTCCCTTGTTTTTGCGAATGTTGCTCGTTTCCATGGTCATGGTTACTCTCATGACGTACCTGGTAATGCCAAAAATCACCGTTCTTTTTGCGCCCTGGATCTTTAAAAAACAAGTGAAAATGGTGTCTTGAAGAACAACCTTGTGCTTTCTTACCATACATCAATTTTTCAGCCGACCCCACATTCTAGGTTTGTCTCATCAATTAAAAATCAGAAAAAATGAGCAAGATATTATTGGTATTGACCAGTCATAGTGAGTTAGGCGATACAGGAGATAAAACCGGCTATTGGTTAGAGGAATTCGCAGCGCCATACTACTTCTTTAAAGATCGAGGTGTCGATGTTACCTTGGCCTCACCAAAAGGAGGTCTGCCTCCAGTGGATCCAAAAAGTGAATTACCGGACTTTCAAACAGACGCCACTCGTCGATTGGCATCGGATCCAGCAACAATGGATATTTTATCAAAAACGGTGACATTATCGTCCGTTAATTCAAGTTATTTTGATGCGGTCTTTTATAGTGGAGGATACGGTCCAATGTGGGACCTTGCAAATAATCAAGTATCGATTGACCTCATCGAATCATTTTACAACAGCGATAAGCCTGTCGCATCGGTGTGCCATGCTCCGGCAATTTTCAAGAACACCAAAGATTCGACAGGCATCCCATTGGTTAAGGGTAAAAAGGTCACTGCATACTCCAATTCGGAAGAAGAAGCAGTACAGTTCACCGAAATCGTCCCGTTCTCCGTTGAGGACATGTTGATCGCTAATGGAGGTATCTATTCCAAGGGAGAAGATTGGAGTTCCTACGCACAGGAAGATGGTAATTTGATCACTGGCCAAAACCCAGCTTCGGCGGAACTAGTAGCCAACTTGCTCTTGAAACAGCTGGCTTAAGTTTCTTGATTGCCAATTCCATGGATGCGGTCAGTCTAGCTTACTGACCGCATTTTTTGTTGGACTCCTTCGATCAGAACAACATAGCATTCTCACTTCCATTGATTCAAGTGGCTACCTTATCTTTGGTCCGACGCCAACCACTAGTACATGAAGCAAGTAAAGCTCTTAATCCGAGCAAGCACACCGCTGTTTATCTTACTGTTCTTTCGCATTACCGGAACCACCAAAGCAGAATATGAAGCCAATTTCCGCAAAGTCGGTGGTGATGTAAAAGGGCCTTACATCTTAATTTTTGAGAATTTTAATGTTGTGACCAACGACTCTCTTAGAGGTGGTGACAATGCATTCAGCGAATTCCAGTCCCTCATTTATCGGCATGACCTTGATCGTCCCTATCGCAAATTCCTAAAGGAAGTTAAACAACACGACATGAATTGGAACACACATCAAATCGACTCTTTGGGCACTTTGCCTACCGAAACAGCATGGAACCAGATAAAAGCCAGAGAAGAAGGTTTCGTTTATTCACGTGACACGGTCTTTCATTCTGAAGCTCGCTATCCGATTGATATTCCGGTGAAACTCAGTGTATTTCGCTCTATCTCGGCTCGGGTATTCTTTTCATTAGGTGAAAGTCCGGATAAGTTACAACTCGTCTTTCCGGATGACGAAGAGAAAGAAGACCCCTATGGATTGCGTAAACGCATCCGCATGTCACGGGGAGGTCAATTAGCAGGTAAATACACCTACCTGGCTGACTACTATGAACAACTCCAACAATTCACTTCGCAACATGCTACACTTACGGCAAAAAGACTGAATACAAAAGCCATCAATGGCCGGGTCTACAAAGTATGGAATGGGGGTGATGAGCTGATTTTTGAAGATGAAGAAGGGTTGAAAGGACTGGAATACCAAACCACCGCATATGGCATGATCGACGTAATGAGCGAGGAAGGAGATGGTCGATTCATCTTGTGGTACGATCACTGGTACATGTATCTGTTAATGGGTATTCAGCTCTTGATTTACGCAGGCTTACTACTCGATTGGAAAGATCCAAAAAAGTATGAACCCGAAGCTACGGATGAATGAATAAGCGAACCGTATGGCCAACATCGGATCAAATTGAATGGCTACTGATTTAAAGCAACCCCCTCCTACCAATCAACGCATAAAACTGCTCCTGATGGGTCTTCCCGATGGGGATTCTCTTGTCTCCTATCTGAATAACTGACCGTTCTATGCTGTCAATTTTATCGATAGCAACCAAGTAAGATCGATGCACCCGGACAAAGTAGTTTTCCGGTAACACTTCTTCAAAAGCAGAAAACTTCTGCAAACACATGATCGGTTTTCCATCCGTGACATGGATCCTCAGATAGTCGCTCATGCCTTCGATGTACAGGATCGAGTCCATCAGTACTTGTTCAATCCGGTATTCCGTTTTAACGAAAATGCAGTCATTCGCCCCTGGATGGTTAGAGGCGCGTAGTGTGAATTCCTCATAAACTTTGTCCACGGCTTTGAGGAATCGTGCAAAATCAAAAGGCTTGAGCAGGTAATCGCTCACGTGCAATTCGTATCCTTTTAAGGCATATTCCTGATAGGCAGTGGTCAGAATCACCAGTGGCTTTGTAGTCAGGCTTTCTAATAGTTCAATGCCAGTCATTTCATCCATCTGGATATCTAGAAACACCAGATCGACCTGATTTTCTTTGATGTACTGAAGTCCCTGAAGGCTGCTGTGGAAACTCTCCTGAAGCATCAAATACGGCGACCGCTTGATGAAACCTTTCAACTTTTCCGCAGCCAGCGGCTCATCTTCGATAATGATACAAGTGAGCTTCATTTTAGTTGTATAGACAAATTGACTTCAAACAAATTGGCTTTGGCATCAATCTGTAGATCAAAGGAATTTGGATAAAGTAATTCCAATCGCCTGCGGGCATTCGCCAGCCCGATGCCTGTTCGCTTTTCAGGATCTTTTTTAGCGTTTGGATTGAAATAGTTCTGACAATACAATTTCACCTCCTGATCTGAAGCATCTACATGAATCTTAATCGCTGGCATGGCCGTGGGTTGAGAAACGAATTTAAAAGCATTCTCGATAAACGGAAGGAATAACAGTGGAGCAATCGTAAGTTCTTTGTTTGTCTGACGCACCTCTAATGCTACATAATCCGGTTGTTCAAACCGCAACCGCTGCAATTCTGTTAATTGATAGATGTATTCAATCTCTTTTTCTAAAGGGACCTCCTTCCCATCACTGTCATAAAGCATGTACCGAAGTAGCGCCGACAATTTGATCAGCATCGCCGAAGCTTCATCTTGTGACTGGTAGATCAGCGAATCGATGTTATTGAGGGTATTGAAAAGAAAATGCGGACTCAATTGCGCTTTCAGCATGGCCAGTTCATTCCTCAAACTTTGGTTTTCAAGGGCTGTTCTGTTTTGCAGGTTTTCGTTCCAGCTGATGAATCCACGCAACAAGCTTCCACACTGACTGATCAAAAAGGAACCAGCAATACTCTCCAGGTACTTTTGCTGGGCATGTTCCCTAAACTCCGGATAGATCAGCCAGAAAATACCCACGAAAACGGCGGACATGACCACACTGAAGCTTACCGAAACCAATAAGTAACGAAAATATCTCCGAGTGTCCAGAAATCTGGGTTGGAAGTAGAAATAGAACGTATAAAAGTTAAAGGCTCCCCAAAGCATCAGGATAACGGGAGCCCAAAGACGACCGGTGATGAATGCAATTTCATCGGGATTTGATTTAATGCTCATCCATGACAATGCAATGAATGTCGACCAAAACAAAAAATGAACAATAAAATAGAGCAGTTTCTGCATGTACCCGGAAAGCTTCAAGATCTCTTGCAAATTAATGCACAGCAATCGGAGCTGTTAATTCCTGCTGATACTTGTTCCATTGCCGGCCGATCATTGCCAGCATGGCCGGATACACAATCATCAGACGAAAAGGCTTGATCAAGGCCATATAAAACCCACCAAACCAACCCTTTGGTTTGACATAAATGGTCATTTGTGCACCGTATTTTCCATTCGCCTGGAGCACCCGACCGAAGTGTGCTGCAGCCAGCACCGTTTCATTCTCGATCTCTGCCAACATTTCCTCCCTCAAGTCGTACACAGGCACGAAATCTCCAAAAGCCGGATAACTCATTTCTAACCGGGTCAATCTCTCCTGTTCTGCATAGCGCGCCCGAATGCTCCCTTCCGGAAATTTATCTTTGGCTTTCTCCTTGTCTTCCCATCCAAATACCCGTCCCAGAAAGAAACGCAAACGGAATAATGCACCCGCTGCACCAGTGGTAGCCGTTTTTTCCATCGCTTTGACAAAAGTGTGATACAATTCACCCACACCTTGGTGGTCATCCATTTCGACAGGAAGTTCCCAGACATCTTCAATTCGCAGGTCAGGGAGTAATCTATGAACCCGCCAGGGTTGTTTCAGGTGTTCCTCCTTATTAATGCGCATAACGTAGGTTTTTTGATTGGAACAATGGCACGACAAACAGTAGCACCGTAATGACAAGGAATACTGCAAATCCCAGGCTTTTTTCAGGAAAATAGAATTCCATGGCCAATCGGGAAGCATAAAGGACAGCCATCATCGCAAGGAAGTGCTGACCAATGGCAGAAGTAAATAGTTCTTTGGTCTTGAATAACAATACAAACGTCGTATAGCCTAAAAACACGATCGTAAACAAGTTGAGCATCTGCATGATGTTGCTATTCATCACCGTCAACTTGACCAGTTCTGAAGGCCAGCTGAAAAGCTTCCAAAAACTAATGTGCAGGATGGCGACCAGTAAATTGATCACTCCTCCTAATCGAATGAATATCAAAGCACGTTTCATCTTTTTTTTGGCAAAGGAATCTGTGAAACGAGTGGTGATCAAATGCAATCGGTGAACGTGCGAATTGTCTCTGCGAACTTCGATTGTAGGCGGAAAAATTGTAATTTGATGTCATGTCCGATTACTACAAGACTCAGGCATCCGTAGCTGAATACATCCAAATGGCAAAAGATGTGAATGGCGGAGCTTTGATCAAAAAACTACAAATGCATCTCCCTGCACCTGCCTCCATATTGGAAATTGGTAGCGGACCAGGCACGGATTGGAATTTACTCACAGCGCATTATGAGGTGACTGGATCTGACAATTCACCTGAATTCCTTAAGTATCTCCAAACTAACTATGCCAAAGGGCAGTTTTTGGAACTCGATGCGGTTACACTTGAGACCACAGAAAAGTTTGATGGACTGTATTCCAATAAAGTATTGCATCATTTACGAGACGAGGAACTCAAGACCTCAATTATCCGTCAAAAAGCAATCCTGAACCCTGATGGGATCATTTGTCACTCCTTTTGGAAGGGTGAAGGATCTGAGATGTTTAAAGGAATGTTGGTCAATTACCATGATCACACATCACTCCTCGATTTTTTTGGAAAAGATTTTGAACTTTTATTGACGGAACCCTATGCGGAATTCGAACCGGAAGATTCTATATTGATGATCGCTAAGCGGAAATAACCGAAAAACATGACCATTTAGTTAAGGATATCATCAGATTGAAGAAGTCACTCCAGAATGGAGTCTATAGAAATTTTGAGTAGCTTGTTTATAGAACTTCATAGCCTCTCTTCGAGAGTGACCTAAACTAAATGGCATGAGCCCAACAAAACCATATGGACACCCTGGAAAAACCAAGGATATCACGACTTACAGCCATCATCACGCAACTTCAATCAAGGAGATTGGTGACTGCCAACTACCTGGCTGAACACTATCAGGTCAGTATCCGAACCATCTATCGTGACATCCAGACCCTGATCAATTCTGGCATTCCTATCATCACGGAAGAAGGCAAAGGATACACTTTGATGGATGGCTATCAGCTGCCTCCCGTTCTGTTCTCGGAACAAGAAGCCAATGCCCTGATCACCGCTGAGCGACTCGTCCAGCAAAATAAAGATCAATCCCTCAGTGAAAATTATTCCAGTGCCATGACCAAAATCAAGTCGGTACTAAAGCGTTCACAAAAAGGAAAAGCAGACTTACTCACAGACCGGGTGTACATTGGAGAAAAGCCCATCCAAAAGTCGAGTGGGTTCCTTATAGAGATACAATCGGCAATAACCAATTTCCGATTTGTGAAAATCACGTACTTATCAACAGATAGTAAACTTACACAAAGGACCATTGAACCTTTTGGCTTGTACAGCACGCAGGGGAATTGGCTATTGATTGCCTATTGTCAGCTTAGAAAAGACTTCCGAGTATTCAGAATCGATTTCATTCAAAAACTTACGACCATGAATGAGACCTTCGAGCCCCATCAGCTTACCATGGAAGAATATTTTTTCAACTATGTTCAAAAAAAACGCACCACCCCTGACATACCCTTGTCATAGCCCCCTTCTAGCTTTGTGTTGAATAACAAAAACACATGACTAGAATGGAAATCATTAGCACGGTAACACTCTCACTTTCAGGACTTTTATTGACCATGGTCGGCACATTAAGGTTGACTAACCCTATCAAGAACTACGCAAAAAATTCTGGCATCCAATTGGCTCAGGATACAGATCTATTGAATGAAGTTCGCGGAGTAAGTGCTGTCATGCTCTTTGCGGGGACCATCCTTTTATCAGGAGCTTTCGTATCTGCAATCACCACTTCAGCCCTGATGATTGCAGCTTTGATTTTTCTTGGATTTGCGGTGGGAAGGATCCTGAGCATCTCGATAGATGGCAAGCCAAACAAACAATTGATTACTGGCCTGGTGACGGAATTGATTTTAGGTACGGCGAATGTCATTTGCCTGTTGCTTAACTTTGGGTAAAAACCAATGCACCCTCTGGTATCCGTAGACTGGCTCAATCAAAATCAGCACAATCCCGATCTGATCCTGTTGGACGCAAGCTTGCCAGGAACAGTCGAAGGAAAATCTGCGGATACCGGACAGGCGACTATTCCAGGGGCAAGGTTCTTTGATTTGAAAAAGAAATTCTCGGACCTTAATGCACCTTTCCCAAACACCATTCCTTCTCCGACACAGTTTGAAAAAGAATGCCGCGATTTGGGAGTCAACAACCACTCAACCATCATTGTCTTCGACAACATGGGCATTTACTCCAGCCCCAGAGTCTGGTGGCTTTTCAAAACCATGCGACATCAGAAGGTTTTTGTGTTAGATGGTGGCTTGCCGGAATGGATCAAAGCAGGTTTATCAACAACAACTACTCATGCCATCAGTGAAACATCGGGTGATTTAATTGCAAACTATCGTAGCGAATTCCTGAAGACTTTTGAAGATGTTGTAAATAATTGTGAACACCCACATTTCAAACTCATAGATGCCAGATCCGCGGGCAGATTTTCCGGGGAGCAATCGGAGCCAAGAAAGCACCTCAAAAGCGGGCATATTCCTGGTTCCGTCAACCTTCCTTTTGGAGAAGTCTTGGAAAACGGAAAGTTCAAATCCAAAGAAGATTTAGATGCGATCTTTCAAAACCTCGTAGGTAATGAACAAAATCTCGCTTTTAGCTGTGGTTCTGGACTTACAGCTTGTATCATCCTATTAGCCGCACACCTTACAGGCAGGGAAAGCAAACTACTCTATGACGGATCCTGGACCGAATGGGCAGAAAGAAAGAGGTTAATAACAACTTGACCTCACCTTAGGGTTTTACCTTTATTCCCTCTCATTGCCAATCGCTTGATAATCCCTTAAAAGTTTTGTTCAACATCACTTGTTTTTCGTTCTTTGCATGAGGTATACAGCCGCACCAATTGTTATTGCAAAAACTCGATCGAACCAGTGGAGGTATTTTTTTACGGTCTGTTCATGGATACTGCTATTTTATGGGAAAGAGGAATCGAACCCTTACATCCAAGAAAAGCCTATTTGAAAGATTACACCCTGAAGATAGGAGAACGCGCATCACTGATTCACTCCAAAGGCGACTCCTGCTATGGTATGCTCATGGTTTGCGATAAATACTCTCTCCAAAAACTTTATAGTGAGCCCAGTGTGGCTGAGTATGTACCTGAAGAAGTTAACGTCTATACAGATCAGGGGGAATCTATTTCGGCCTTGTGTTACAACCTCCCTCCTGAACTGATCAAAGGAACCAATACCACGTATGCTGCGTCTCTTCTTCAACTTGCAAAGCAATTGGAATTTCCTGCCATCTACCTGGAAAATATCAAGGCAATGGCAGCAGGATAGGATCGCTCCGCTTGATCATGTCATGTTATTTTTGCTCATAAGCTACAGCAACAAGTTTCGTTTCATATGACTTTGCTTTAGCAAGTGATCATGCCCATATTCTCCATTATCGTTACCTGTTACAACCGCATTCAATATCTTGAAGAGGCACTGGATGCTGTGCTTGATCAAACCGTGTCTTCATTTGAGGTAATCGTTGTGGATGATGGATCGGACACCAACGCAGCTGAAACCATTTCAACACTTTGCAAAAAAGATGATCGTATCGTTCTGATCAAAAACTCAACAAATACCGGTGTATCCAGCGCTCGAAACAAAGCCCTGGCAAACGCGAAAGGTGAATTCATTAGCTTCCTGGACGATGACGATCAGCTTGCTCCCACCTTCCTTCAGCTTGCACTGGACTCATTTAAGCAACAACCCAATATTGACGTAGCACTTTGTCAATCATCTGTGGATTCAAAATCGGAAAAGTCCTTTTTTCGGTACCATACACTTAAAGAGACGCTGAGAAGTCAACCGCTGAAACGCACCTATGAAACATCCCATGCCAGTCTTTTGTATCAATTCCCTCCTCAAATCAATGCTATGGTATTCCGAAAGCGCATTTTTCAGGATCACCAGTTTGATACCAGTCTAAAAATCGGAGAAGACATCTATCTATGGTTCAAGCTGTTAGCTGCCGGAATTCAGTTTGGTAAGAAGCAATCCAACCAACCCCATGCCTTAATCAGGGTTCATGGTGATGTTCAGCTCTCTGCAACAGACAACCAGCAAGTTCTTGATTTCCAGCACCGACTAAAAGCGGATTTTCATTTTCCGGACCCATCACTAGAAACCCTCATCGACTTTAAGTTATTCATGAGGTTTGCCCTGGTAGGTAACCTAAAGCGTGCACTACAAATGCTCCTACAATCTATGAAGCATCCAGGGTACTTTCTCCGTATAGCCAGTTCACAGGGTTGGCTTAAGTTTCGCATCTTAATAAGCTATACTTTGTACAAGATCATGAAAATAGATTGGTGATGCTTTGCTGATTACCACCCTGTTTGCCGGTAGAGTCTGACCTTGATTATCTCATCACATTTTATTGATGCAGTAAACTGCACTAATTACTTTTCACAGACCGCTTATCACAGCTTGGTTCCCGGTCTTGGTGGATTTAATTAAGTTGCCTGCCGAAAAACCTGATCAAAAGAAATTATGATGAAACATCTCTTCTCCTGCTTGCTGTTTTGCGCGCTTACATTCGCAGCATTCGGCCAAAAGCTGGACATGGACGATTTCAAAAACATGAAAGCACGCTCCATCGGTCCGGCAGGTATGTCCGGCCGAATCACAGCCATCGATGCAGTACATAGCAATCCTGATGTCATATACGTGGGTGCAGCCTCCGGTGGTGTATGGAAATCTACCTCTGGCGGTATTGCCTGGGAGCCTGTTTTCAATGATCAAACCACCGCCTCTATAGGAGCGATCGCTATCCAACAATCCAACCCTTCTGTGATTTGGGTAGGAACCGGAGAAGGCAATCCCAGAAACTCCTTGAATGGTGGTGATGGTATCTATAAGAGTTTGGATGGTGGTAAAAGCTGGAATAAAATGGGTCTGGCAGCCACCAGGCACATTCACAGGATCATCATTGATCCCACCAATCCCAACACGGTCTATGTTGGTGCCATTGGATCACCCTGGGGTATACATCCTGAGCGCGGTGTATTCAAAACCACTGATGGCGGTAAAACCTGGAATAAGATCTTGTTCAGCAACGAAAAAACGGGTGTTGGTGACATGGTCATGGACCCCTCTAACCCAAACAAGCTGATTGTAGGTATGTGGGAGCACAAGCGTGATCCATGGTTCTTCAAATCCGGCGGGCCCGGATCAGGATTACACATCACCTACGATGGTGGTGAAACCTGGAAAAAACTGACCGACAAAGAGGGACTTCCAAAAGGTGAACTGGGAAGGATCGGACTGGCCATCGCCCCTTCAGACCCCAACCGCGTTTATGCCCTTATTGAGTCAAAGAAAAACGCATTTTATCGCTCAGATGATGGGGGTGAAACCTGGAAAAAAGTCAATGACAAATCTGAGATCGGAAATCGCCCATTCTACTACAGTGACCTGGCGGTTGATCCAAGTAACGAAAATCGCATCTTTAGCATTTTCACTTACGTGAATGTATCGGAAGATGGTGGAAAATCGTTTTCCCAACTCATGCCTGCTTACGGGACCTCCAGAGGTGTCCACCCCGATCACCATGCCTGGTGGATCGACCCAAACAACCCGGACTTCATGATGGATGGCAACGACGGTGGTCTGAACATCACCAGAGACCAGGGCAAGACCTGGAGATTTGTTGAAAACCTTCCTGTTGGGCAGTTCTATCACATTGCCGTAGACAATGAGTTCCCTTACAATGTATACGGAGGCATGCAGGACAATGGCTCCTGGGCTGGCCCAGCTTACGTATGGAAAGCACAAGGTATTCGCAACAACTACTGGCAGGAAATCTCATTCGGAGATGGTTTCGACGTGATCCCTGACCCGGAAAATAGCCGTTTTGGTATCTCTACCTCTCAGCAAGGATTTGCTGGTATCTACGATCGACAAACAGGTCAGTTTGAGATTGTGAGGCCTACTTACCCAGAAGGAGATGCGGAATTACGTTTCAACTGGAACTCCGCCATGTCTCGTGATCCTTTCGATCCGGCTACTATCTACTTCGGCAGTCAATTTGTGCATAAGAGTACCGACAGGGGACAAAATTGGGAAGTGATCTCTCCTGATCTGACGACCAATGATCCTGAAAAGCAAAAGCAAGGAGATAGTGGTGGACTGACCATGGATGCTACCGGAGCAGAAAACTATTGTACGGTCATTGTGATTGCGCCCTCTCCTACTGAGCAAGGCATGCTATGGACAGGTTCGGATGACGGACGTGTTCACATCAGCAAAGATAGTGGTGCCAACTGGACCGATGTATCAGCAGGTATACCGAATGGTGTTTGGATCACACAGATCCAGCCAAGTACAAAGAACAAAGGCGAAGCCCTTCTGGTAGCGAATGATTACCGTCGTTTCAATTACACACCGATGGCTTATCGCACCAAAGATTACGGTCAGACGTGGACAAGGATCGTCGACGCGAACGATGTGGTGGGTTATGCGCTGGCGATAGTCGAGGATCCTGTTGAAAGTCGACTGAAATTCCTCGGAACGGATGATGGGCTCTATGTCTCTGTCGATGATGCCAATACCTGGACCAAGTGGACCTCTGGTTTTCCTACCACCAATGCCATGGACCTGATCATTCACCCTCGTGAGCATGACCTGGTGATCGGCACCTTCGGAAGAGCAATCTACGTACTCGACGACATTCGACCGCTGCGTGAGTTGGCAGCCTCCGGTGCGAGCATCATGGACAAAAAACTGCACGTATTCGATCCTCCCACTGCCTATCAGGCGGCCAACCAACAGGCCACTGGAACAAGATTTGGTGCAGATGCAACTTACAATGGTGAGAACCGGCGCCGTGGAGCCATGCTGAGCTACGTGATCAACAAGCCGAAAAAAGAAAAGAAAAAGGAGCCTGAGGCCACCGGAAAGAAAAAAGGTAAGAAGAAAAAAGACACACCTGCTCCGGAACCTAAACCAGAAGACTCCATGGAGAAAAAGGTGAAATACGATTCTGTATTCATCGAAATCTTTGACGGTGATGCCTTGATCCGAACCATGAAATTCAAGGCGCCTAAAGAGAATGGTATTCATCGTTCTTATTGGAACATGCGAAAAAAAGGGACCTTCAACTTGTCGAGAAGGAAAGTTAATCGCAAGCGAGAACCAAGCGGAAGTAGTGTCAGACCAGGGACTTACAAAGTGAGGTTTACTTATGGTGATCAAAAGGATTCTACCAATGTTACCGTGGCCTATGATCCACGTTTATCGATGAGTTCAGCCGACATCAATGCTAAAAATGCAGTGTTAGACCGCATTGAGAATGGAGAAAAATTGGCCTTCGAAGCAGTAGAAAGGCTGAAAGAAAGCATCAAGCTGGCCGGTGATTATGAAAAAAAGTTGAAAGAGAAAGACAAGGAAGGGTTGAAAGAGGCCATTGAGCTTAGCAAAGCCACCAAGGATACCCTGAATACCTTTCTGGATGCGTTCCTGGGCAAAGAGGACAAACGACAAGGCATTACGCGTGGACAGCCTCAAAGTGTAAGCAATAGCCTGAGAAGCGCTCAATTTTACACAGGCTCTGCGACACATGCTCCCGGCACTACCGAGTTAAAATTGATCGAGAAATTCGAAGAAGACCTTGCTGAGGCGATTAAAACCGTCAATGACTATTTTGAAACGGAATGGCCGAAGTTCAGAGAAATCATCGAGCCGATCGACCTTAGTCCATTTAAGGACTATGAGAAGATCGAGTAGATTTAGTTGAGTTTGAGTTATTGAAAAGCACGCTCTTTGGGAGCGTGCCTTTTTATTTTCTTCGATCAGGCCGTTTTTCTGATTTTGTATCGTTGGGCAGTTAGATCCTCTGCAATTCTATCATTGAGTTCACCAGCTGCATTCGTAATGTAAGTCGGCTCAAAATGTGCTTGATACTTAGAAGAGACTCTCTTGACCGGTGTATAGACACTGTCCAGTATCTCCGTTGAACTGATATGAGTTCTTTGGGCTTTATTGTTCCAAAAATTGCCCAGATTAGAAAACGTTGATGGCGAAAAGAGCCGCAATGTGCTTAACATGGATACTGTTTTCTGATCGAAATTGAGAGAACGATTGTTTTTGAGTAAAAACCGCAATTCATGTCCCATCATCTTTCTTCTATATCCCTCAAAATACTTGGTCCGCCGGATAAATTCGGCTGTATCTTCAATACTGTCCTCTCCGGGTCTCAAACTCAAGGTTGAACTTTCAAGGTCTCTGACTTTGGTATTGGGTAAAATCAGTCCCGCTTCGTATTTATCTTGAAAAAATGGGGTTCCGGGAAAAGGAATTGCCGTGAAAAAGAAAAGTGGTGTAGGGATCACCGAATTACTGTTTATGTATGCAATTTCATTCTTCATAGAGGTAATGGGGCGTTCACTGGGGTCGTAAACCAACCCGAACTGAAACAGAATACCTGCATCGAGGCTTTTCTTGATCAACTGAAGTTGTTCCTTCTTGTTGTTCTGCTTCTTATTCACATGCTCCAGCCAGTCCGAATCAAATGACTCCACACCAACGAATAAGGCGAAGCATCCCGATTCTTTAGCCAAAGCCAGTAATTCATCATCCCAAAAGAAGTCATTGGTCAGAATGGCCGCCCAATATTGAAAGTACCCTTCCTTTCTTAACTCCTTCAGCAACTCCAATTTTTCTCGAAAAAGTCGTTTGTCGTTACCATAGAATTGATTGTCTAGAAAGTACAGTAATCGCACTTTCTTCAGCTGCTTTATCTGATATCGCAGATAATCCAGGTTTTTCTTCTGGAAAGTCACACCTTCCCCGGTCAGCGAACAGAAGGCACATTTGAAATTGCAATTACGACTGGACTCCACATAACCTATTCGGCTCTTCATCCAATAAGCCAGGTCATACCTTGGCAACAATTGTTCTGCTGCATACTCCTTCCCTATTTCCGAAGTAATCAAATCAGTCAACTCTTCTACGTCACCCAGGCACACATAATCCACGATTCTGGCCGCCAGATTCCTAAAAGTCCGGACTGCTTGTCCTCCGGCTATGGTGATCAACTTTTCATTCCGATCCTTGAAATAAGCGCTCAAATGCATGATCCGATCAAAAGAGAAGGTCAACCCAGTGAAAACTACAACGTCCGGCCATTCCAATAACTCAGGGTGGAAAACCTCAATAAAACCACTATTGACTTCATTATAAATCTGAATGGCACAAGTATCGTCAGCAAAAGCTCCGGCGATAAAAACCGGTGCCAGGGTATTAGGGATCTCATTGGTCAGCTGGATCGGCCTTCTTACTTCAGGGAAATAGACATTAATAACCAGTACTTTTTTCTTACGGTTATCAAGAGCAGAATTAAGGATATATTTTTTCATACTGAAAATCAGTTTTCTGTTACCGAAAATTCAGCACTTAGGTAGGTCGGTAGCAACAATCCGGACCTTAAAGAGGCATATTCAATCAATAGGTCAATTCTAATTTAACAGAAAATGGTTTCATTTCCAAGTGAATGGCCGCTTTTATAGAGTTATAGACGATATTCTTCCATTGATTGTTTTGACCTTCTATCCACACTCGAAAAGCCTTAGAATACAAATTTTCCAGGAGCAGGTTTTTTTACATTATCTTGAGCAACAACATGAAGAAAACAACTTTATTGCTCCTTTTGATGGGATTACTCATGCAAGCCTATGCTCAGGAGAAGACCAAAAGACATGAAATAGGATTATCTCTGAGTGATTTCAACAGCTTCGGAGTGGTCTATCGCTTTGGCACCGAAAAGTCTCTTTGGAGAATAGCCACTCTGGAAACCTTCATTCGAAGAAGGGAAACCTCTACTGTTAATTCTGTCACGAAAAACAAGGACACATCTTACGGCCTGAGGATTGGGAAGGAATTTCGAACCAAAGTGGACGAAAAATATCAGTTCCGCTGGGGCTTTGATGTCTCCTATTTTTTCCTCAAAGACATGCAAGACTTTGACGTACTGAACTCCACGGATCTTGATCGCCTCAGAAGATCAACCACCCATGTAATTGGCGTAAATGCGGTGTTGGGCATGAATTTCCCCATTAGCAAACGGTTACTACTTGGAGTTGAAATACTTCCAACATTTAGTTATGATTTTGGCAATCGATATGAAGAATTTGTCAATCCAACCTTTGTCAATGACATTGATCATGAAGATTTTCAATTCAGGCTTTCCAATGATGGAGCCATTATAGTATTCACCTATACCTTATGAACCTGATGAAAAGTGAAAGATACGTTTTTTTGATTACTCTTTTTGCAGGAACGCTAGTCTATCCCGTCATGGCACAGGAAAAGACCAAAATACATGAAGTAGGTGTAGCGTTTAGCGATTTGAATCGATTTGGGCTTACTTACCGTGTGGGCAAGGAAAATAAAAGGTGGCGATTTAACCTCATCCAATCCAACATAGAAGAAAGGGAATCCAGTGATGATAACAGCATCTTTCAGTCAGAAAGGTTTGATGTAGACCTAGGTGTGGGCAGAGAGATTCGAAAGCTTTTAAGTGACAAACTGTACCTTAGATATGGCCTGGATCTAACCTTAGGCTATTCCAGAGATAAAACCCTCCGATTTGGAAGACAGGACCGGGAAAATGATTCCCTTTCAAAAAGTAAGGGTTGGAGTGTTGCAGCCAGCTTTGTCGGTGGATTGAATTATGAATTTAACGACCACTTGTTGATGGGCATGGCGATCCTCCCCTCTTTTGGATATTCAGAAAGTCAGTCTGAACGAGATTCCGCCGGGAGCATTTCCAATAA
Source organism: Cytophagales bacterium (assembly GCA_033344775.1). Classification (NCBI taxonomy): domain Bacteria; kingdom Pseudomonadati; phylum Bacteroidota; class Cytophagia; order Cytophagales; species Cytophagales bacterium. Next base: position 832,599 of record JAWPMT010000001.1, read on the forward strand.
TGAATCATCAGGTTACTTCTTTCGGCTTTCCAGCGGCGGTGCATTGGTGAGTGTTATTTACACTTTTTAAGGCTAAAGGCTATACGTCAGATACAGGGTGAGTAACGTACTTGCCTTTGAACACAATTCTAATGGTTCGCTGTGTCCATTTTTTCAAGAATCCAAAAGAAGCAATAGTGATGAATAAGGTTCCACTTATCGCGATAAATACCGGGTTAACGGACCAGCTCTGAAAGGTAAAAGTCCCCAATACCACAACCGTTGAAAATGGCAGTGAAATGGCCAGGGTAGACAAGGCAAAATTGATATCGAACGTTTGATTCTCACCTTTCTCCAGGGCACTTACAGCGGACATATGAGCAAAGGGCCAGAAGCTACAAGAGCTTTGTGGAAATACCACAATCAGCAGCATCGTGGGAAGGCTCAATCCAGTAATTACGAACAATAGCATTGCACTCAAAACCAATAATATTCCGGACCGCAACATCAGGGCTTTGAGGACCAATGCCAAATCATTTTTTGTGATCTTGACAGCTAAACCGATAAACAATAAAATCAGCGGCGCCATGATCCCACTCATTCGCAGGATTACTTCTGATACGGCAATGGGCAGGGATTGTAAGTTGAATCCAAAACCCAACATAACCAGTGCCACAACCATCACCAAATTGATCGGCTCTCCAATCAGTGCGACTAATACTTGTTTGACACTACTTTTGGAAGAGGTGTCCTGATTAGCCCGATGATACCAATGCATTGCCAACAAGTAAAGCAGGATCAGCACGAAGACTTTATTTCCCACATCTGCCAAAGCGGCAAGGGCAAGGGATTCATCACCCAGGTATTCGGCGATGAATGGAAAACAAGACAGACCCGGTGCAAAAGAGGGCAATAACATCATCAGGGTTCGATGACGTGCATCTTGTAAACCGGAAAAGAGCGGTTTCCCAACATAGGTGATTGCCAGAAGAATACCATTGATCACCAATGCCATCAACGGAAAGATGAGCATGTTTTCACTCAACTTCACGTTTAGCAAGGCCACAAAAATGGTTGCCGGCAAGGCCACACTCAGGATCAAAACCTTCAATCCCTTCAATTGTTCGGAGGAGCTAATTTTACGTTGCAAGGCCAGCCCCAATCCTATCATCAACAGTAAACCTACCGTCTTCTCCACACGCAGCTTGTTTTATGGTAGTTTACTTGATTAGATTAATACTGATCCCAGTGCACTTACAAAAAGCTTCATCTCTTCCATTGTTCCCATGCTCACCCGACACCAGTTCTGATCCACTATATCAAAGGCACGGACAGCCACCTGTTGTTCTTTCATCTTTTCAAGGAAAGATTTGCCTTCCATCTCGATGGGGAATAGCACGAAACTGGTCACGGAGGGAACATATTCGAATCCCTTCTTTTTTAGTTCAGCACAGACGTATTCACGAGCTTCGGTATTCAATTTCCTTGACTTATCCTGAAACGCAGTGTCTCCCAGACTTTCAATAGCTGCCATTACCGAAGGATAAGTAATCCCCATACCCGCTCGGGTAATGGCCTGAATCTCTCCCAGTGTATCTTCTAATCCTACGACATAACCGACTCGTAATCCCGCCATTCCGTGAATTTTCGAGAAGGTTCGCGCAACGATCACATTTTCTCCCTCTGCAACAAGTTTTGCCATGCTTTTTTGTTCTCCTTTTGGCAAAAACTCGAGATAGGCCTCATCCACAAATACCGGCACTTTTTTTGATACACGTCGACAAAAATCTTCCAGTGCATTTGCATCCGTCAGGGAACCAGTCGGGTTATTTGGATTACAGACATAGACCAGTTTCGTGTCCTTGTCTATGGCCTTTTCCATTCCCTCAAGGTCATGCGACCAATCTGACTTCAATGGTACACCTTTCCAGGTAGCACCTGTGGCCTCTGCCACTCGGATCATTGACATGTATGCAGGATCGGCAGAAACGATGTTTCCTCCTTCCAGAAAGAGCGTAACCCCCGTCTTTTCCAACAGATCCGAAGATCCAGGGCCCATCATGATGTTCCCGGCAGTCACTCCTTCCTTTTCGGCAAGCATGTCCATCAATTGAAACATCTCCCGCCATGCATATCTATTTCCTAAAGTCGCTCCTTTTTGGTGTGCTTTTACCGCTTTGGGTGAAGGTCCATAAGGGTTTTCGTTGGCGTTTAGTTTAGCAAGGATGGCTTTCTTTTCATCAAAAGGATCTGCCAGGTATTCTTTGAAAAACGGACTGTACAAAGCATTCCCTGATGCATCCAGCTTCGGTGCACTTCGCCAGGATTCCGACATACTCAGGTGTGGAGCAACAGTAAGTCCTCCTACAGTAAGTAAACCTGATTTCAACAAAGCGCGTCTGGATGCATTCATGATCGGGAACGGTTAAAAGTTTAACTAAGTAGTATAATTCGTAGTATCTAACAATAATAGAAGTCGATCCTGGTTTGAAAAAATCAGCAACCTCCCTTACATCTGTACCAAATCGGACACTACCAGCGTATCCTTTACATGATTTTCATCACCATCACCTTGCTATTGAAAGAATGCCAAGAACTGGCAAAGCTCAATCTCACTTGATGAGGCTATTGTAAAAATGCACCATTAGGATTTTTATGAACATATTTTCAATATTCACAAAATAAATAGAAAGTATTGCAAAAATTTTAGCATCAAAACACCACAAAGTATCATAACTCACCGAAGTAATACCCACTGAATCAATCCAATAATTTCCATTAGATTGGTCATAAAACTCAAAAGCCATGAAAATGCTATGCTGGTTTGGAGGCCTCTTTTTTCTTGCAATAACCAGTTGTTCCCAAAGCGGCCCCTCCCACCCAATTCAGTCAACACAACATTTGGAGGCCAGTGTTGACTCCTTGCTGAATTCATACATCACTTCCGAATCGCCTGGTGCAGCGGTACTGATCGTGCACGAAGGAACACCGCTATTGAAAAAGGGATATGGATTGCGCAACCTGGAAACCCGACAACCAATCACTCCCGCCACTAATATGCGGATGGCCTCGGTTAGCAAACAGTTCACCGCCCTATGTGCACTCACATTGGTCGAAAAAGGTTTGATCAGCCTGGATGATCCAGTCACTAACTATTTACCCTATCCGGTATTTAAAGGCATTTCTATTGAACAATTGATGAAACACTCATCGGGACTACCTGACTATTATGGACATTTCGATAAAAATTGGCCACGTGAGAAAGTGGTAGAAAATGCAGATGTCCTGGATTGGCTGAAGACCAACCCCGAAGCGGAATTTGAACCAGGAACGAAATGGGAATATTCCAATACCGCGTATTTGATGTTGGCAGTTATCGTTGAAAAAGTCAGTGGCACGGAGTTTTCGCAATATGCAAAGACTCAGGTTTTCGAACGTTTAGGCATGAACCGCACGATGTATTATAACCTGGCCAGGCCCGTCGATATTCCTGAAAGATCCATGTGCCATGGTCGTACCAACGGTGTTTATCAAGGGGAAGATGGCTTTTTCATGAATGGTGTTATGGGTGACGGGGCAGTTTACACCAATCTCGAAGATTATCTCCGATACGATCAGGTGCTTCGAAAGGATAGCATCCTGTCAAAGCAGGTCTATGATTTGATTTGGAAGCCAGGAGATGTAGCTGTCAGTGATGATGTGAATTATGCTAGCGGGTGGTTTGTCGACACGAAAATGGAGGAATCGTCCCATTCAGGCGGTTGGGTCGGCACGAGCACTTACGTCTATCGTGGGTTAAAAAATGGAATTACGGTGGCGGTATTTTGCAATGCTACGAACTTGTTAGACCCGGGCAAACTAGCCAAACAGATCCGTCAGATGACTGAATGTTATTTGGCAGAACAGTAATCTAAAATGCTAAATGACCATTTAAAAAGTGTCTAAATCTGAAGTAGGATTAGTATTGAAAAAGTACTAGTTTGAAGCTTTATGGGCCACGCTCTTACCCAGCTAGCCAATTTTTTACCGATAATTTTTTACTTATGAAACTAGGAGCATTCTCCATCAGCCTGACGGTCAAAGACCTTTCCGTATCACAAGCTTTTTACGAGAAATTAGGTTTTACCGTATTTGCGGGAAAACTGGAACGTAATTATCTGATCATGAAAAACGGCAATGCACTTGTCGGGCTTTTCCATGGCATGTTTGACAAGAATATTCTCACTTTTAATCCCGGTTGGGATGAAAATGCCAACATTCTCGCGGAATTCGATGACGTTCGCAAGATTCAATCACACCTCAAGGACAATGGCATAGACCTGACCAAAAATGCCGATGAGAACTCCTCAGGCCCGGAAAGTATCATGCTTGTTGACCCTGATGGCAACCCTATTCTGATCGATCAGCACGTATGAAAATGTACATCCTGCTCAAGGATTCGGTTCCTGATGAATTCGCGCCAGTGATCGCTGCTCATGCATCACTGGCCTGTTACAAGCAATATGAATCCGACCCAGACATGCAGACCTGGATCAATAGCGTGTTTAAAAAAGTAGTTTGCCGGGTCAACGACAAAGAATTCATCAAAGCAAATGAGACTGACAGGTCCACCCTGCTTACGGAATCCGCACTTGAAAATCAGGAGGTAGCACTGGCATTTTGCCCTCGAAAGGAGTACCCACAAGCATTCAAGTTTTTCAGGAAGTGGAGGCCTCAATAGATGTCTACGTTGAATGACGCACTATATATAGTAAGCATGTAAAAGCCCGCCTTACTTATCAGGCAGGCTTTAATGCTAGTAATTACGGCTTCAAAAGCGTCTTCACATCTGCGATCAATTGACGGACTGACGTTTTGTTCAAACCATTGTAAATACCTCGTATTCTGCGGTTTTGATCGATCAGGACAAAATTTTCCGTATGGATAAAGTCCTCAGGGTCTTTCTCTAATCCCAGGTCTTCTTCGATAAAATATTGGTTACGTCCCAGGTCATAGATTACAGACCGGTCGCCCGTCAACAAATGCCACTTTTCACTTTGTATACCTTTCAATTCCGCATATTCCTTAAGCACCGGAATACTGTCGTATTTAGGAGTAACAGAATGTGAAAGGATCATCACTTCTTCAGTATTCAAAAACGCCTCCTGTACGAGCATCATGTTACTGGTCATTTTAGGGCAGATTCCCGGACATGATGTAAAGAAAAAATCAACGATCGTTACCCGATCAACCAGGTGTCGTTCCGTGATCCGTTCACCTTCCTGATTGACTAATTCAAAGGCAGGTATGCGATGAAAGTCATCAGAAACATCCTCCTCACTGACCCAATTCGGCGTAAAAGTAGCTTCCTCATAAAAAGGGAGCTCTGGCACACGGCTTTTGCTTTCTTCCACCGGATGACATGCAGCCAACACAACGATGACCGCTCCTACCAAAAAACTATTGATTAAAGACGACTTGTTCATTATCTAATTCGTAACATAGGTTGGCCCTTTTAATTCCGAATACACGACCATTGCGAGCTTCATAATTGGCGTATAAAGCACCATTTTTTCTAAATGCCTGCTGCAATCCGACTTCTTGACCGGATTCCAGGTTCAGACGCTTATGCAACTCGCCAGTTGTGTACCATTTCATTTGTTCTCCATGAGGTCTACCCCCATTATATTGTAATAAAGCCACCAGCTGATAACCACTTTCCATCGACCATCTTTTTACAGTGCCATGAAGTTTATTGGCCAGATAAGTTTCCGCAAATCGCAGGCGACCGTCAGGAAAGTAAGTCAATTGAACACCTTCCATTTTTCCGTCCACAAAGCCTGTACTTCTAAACACCTTCCCAGCAACATCGTATTGCTTCACGTACCCGGAAATCAAGCTTGAGTCGTTTTTTAAGAACCATGTATTGTTGCTCCTGTCCAGGAATACCTCTGTTTCAGACCAGGCGATATTAGGTACTTCCTTTACCTCAGGCACCTCGATTACCACCATGACTGATGGCGATTCCTGCCGGCAACCATAAAAAGCAAGCGAGATTAAAAGAGCAGTTATCAGCTTCATTGATTACTGAATAGAATTGGGAGTACCCTGAAGATCCACACCAAACAATAAATAGTATTGGTTTAAATAGATCTCATTGATGATATGGTAATGATAAAAGGCTTCATCACCATGCTGTGTAAGAGAAAAGTGACCACCAGACTCATCAAAGTCGGTAGGGTAATCTCCTGTTGCATTGCATTTTCTACCATAAATCAGGAATCCATCTGCCATGATTCCCAGCAAGCGATCATCATCAATTGGTAGTGGAGAAGTCTCTCCTACATCCCTCGCTTCAACATGATAATGATATCCTTGAGGGCCATTATGTCCTCCTGCCCAGTCAAAACCTGACGCTGTTCCTTCTGTAACATCCGTAGGGCCTTCAGATTGATTATAGATGGGCACACCTGATACTGAAATGCCAATTGCACCTAAACCTGTTGCAGAGCTTGATGCGGCTAATGCTGGTGCTGCAGGTACGGTCAACGTGTAATTTCCTTCTTGAATAAGACCAGGAGAGATATTCTCTTCCACCGCGATAATCGGATCAATATAAAGGTCTTGATTGGTATTCCAATACGGGGAAGTGTGGTTAGGCAACGCGGTGGTCATGATGGTTACTTCATCTTCGTCATAGGCGATGGTAACAGAACTGGAATTAAATTCATCAAAAGCTGATGTTGGCGTACTTACCGCATCTGTGGCGTTTCCATTATCATCATCATCGATCACATTTGTACCATCATCTGAACTACTGCATGAAAGCAGTACTAAACAAAAAGCAAAGGTAAAAAAATTGAAAGTGGTCTTCATTTTGTATTGATTTTGGAGCAATACGAGACCATGCGAAGAAATGGTTGCCAGGTACGAAAAAAAACAAAACAAAAAAGCACCTCCTGGGAAGAGATGCTTTTTCAAAAACCTAACCTAAACCAAATGAAGAACTACGATCCTGACTAAAACGGCAGGATCTGAATTCCTATCGTGTAGTTATTAAAACGCCAGACACTCGCTAAGGATGTTTGAATCCGATCATTGGCTGGGATCTCTCGATGATTGGAGGAAATTTGCTGTTGGGTAAACGATTGTAACTGGCCTGCTCAAAATTGTAATCAGGCGAGCCAATATTTCTCCTTATAATTTTCAACGAAGAACTTGATCGCATTTTCCTTGCTCTCCTGAATAGGCTGGGATGTAGGTGTGATTTCAGGGTGGAATTCTCGTAGGTTGCCATCACTCCAAAGCACCGACGACAATAAGCAGTTGGTTCAAAACCTGGTAAGTGATGTGCTATTTGGTGAAAATCCAGCCAACATCACGAATTACATCAGTCAGGAACAGTACCATCAACACAACCCGCAAATTCGGGATGGCCTGGATGGTGTTCAAGAGGCATTCCAATACCTGATTGCCAATAATGACATGTTCCGCTACACCAAAACTCACAAGATCATCGGTGAAGGAAATTTTGTACTGACCATCAATGAAGGCATCTGGCATGAAAAAGGTCATGTATTTTACGACCTGTTCAGGGTTGAAAACAACAAGGTATTTGAGCATTGGGACGTGATTCAGGAAATACCCACTGAAAATCTAGCCAATAAAAATGGCATGTTTGGGTTCTGAAGTTATCCATTTCCATTCGAGCTGGCAGCTACTGACCTGCCCAAAATCACATAAAACAAAAAAGCATCTCCTGGGAAGAGATGCTTTTTCAAAAACCTAACCTAAACCAAATGAAGAACTTTGAACCGGATCTCAGTCCGTGTTCTGAATTCTTATCGTGTAGTTAATAGAACGCCAGACGCATGCGAAAGATGTTTGAATCCGACCATTGAACAGGATCTCCCGATGATTGGAAGGAAATTATGGTTAATTTGAACACCTAAGGCAGCAACGCGTTACTGTTACATCTACCCTACACAAAATGCTCGATACTGATTCCATAAAACCATTCGATTACATCATCGCAGGATCAGGTTTAGCAGGTTTGAGTTTGCTGCATCATTTATTACTAAGCGATCAGTTGAACAAAAAGGAAATTCTGGTCCTGGACCTGGCCACAAAAAATCAAAATGATCGTACCTGGTGTTATTGGGAATCAGAAGCCAGCGTTTTTGATTCGGCGGCGATCAAAAGTTGGGACACCCTGCAATTCATCTCCCCGTCTGTTGACAAGACATTCAAGCTAAAAGCTTACCGGTACAAAATGATCCGCGGCATAGATTTCTATCAATATGTATTGGATCATGCAACTGCATTTGAGAATGTAACCTTTCGTAATGAAGCCATTGAGGAAATTCTGGAAGAAGATGGACAGCCATTGGTAAAGACGGATCAACAAACGTATCGTGCCGAATATATCTTTAACTCAACCGGGCTTTTCCATCCTAAGATGTCGCCTGATGATACATTACTTCAGCACTTCATGGGCTGGAACATCAAATCGGAAAAACCTGCTTTTGATCCTACTCAGGCCACACTCATGGATTTCAGGCCTTCTCAGAAACACGGCACAACGTTCATGTACGTGCTTCCTATAACGGAGACAGAAGCACTCGTGGAGTATACTTTATTTACTCCGGAAGTGCTGGAGAAAGAAGCCTACGTTAAAGCCCTGGAGGCTTACCTCTCCAACCAACTACAATTGGAATCTTATAAAATCGAACATGAAGAGTATGGGATCATCCCCATGTCGCTAGCCAGGTTTCAAAAACAGGTAGGTAGTCAAAAAAGGATCATTAATCTAGGGACAGCCGGGGGCTATACGAAAGCCAGTACAGGATATACGTTTCAATTCGTACAGCGACACGTCAGGGCCATCATCAAGTTGCTGAGTCAGGGACAGCCGCCAATTATGGAGCGGACATTTCGGGACAAAATGTTCGATTGGTATGATCGAACGCTGCTTGATGTGTTACTTTCTGAGAAAATGACAGGGGAAGAAATATTTACAAGCTTGTTCAAAAAGACAGATCCTGAATTAATTCTGGCATTTCTTGACAATAAAAGTGGCTTCTGGAAAGAATTCATCATCCGAAACAGTGTTCCTCAGATCCCTTTCATGACCTCCGGCATGAAACAATTGTTCAGTCGATAGTTCTTTTCTCTTATTAAGGGATGAATTGTTTGTACTGATCGTAGCGTCTCAAAATGTCTTTGACATAGTTCACAGGTTCTTCACCGCGTACGTACCCATGTTGGATCATGGGCTTATTGAAATGCTCAGGGTCAGTGAGCGCCAAAACCATGGGCTCCACATTATCATCCCATAAATTAGGATTCAAACCATTGTGCGATGCCAACCGCTGGGCATCCTTCATGTGCCCATAACCACAATTGTAAGCAGCTAACATGAATTTGATCCGTGTGAGTGGATCCTCAATTTCTTCAAAGTTATCGTGAAGCCATCCCAGGTAGCTCACTCCACCACGAAGGCTCTGCGCTGGATTCGTCAAATTCTTGATACCGAGAGATTTCGCTGTTTTAGGCATGACTTGCATCAGCCCTTTTGCACCTGCCCAGGAGTCTGCCTTAGGGTCAAACCTTGACTCCTGATAAACCTGGGATGCTAATAAACGCCAATCCCAATCAATTTCTTTCGCATGCCTCTTGATCAACTCGTCGTATTGACTGATCTGTCGATTGTTCAGGCTATAGAATTCACTTCTTTCTCTACTTCTGAAATTGCGTTTATTCTTGAAGTACTTATTGTAGGTAACATTATAGTTTGTGCGTTTCCGTTCCGATAAGATCCATTCATTGACTGCTTTTCTAAGTTGCGGAGATTTCTTACGGGTGACCCAGGCAATTCGCTGAGAAAAAGAGACGGGTACATCAATCTTCAATATTGGATGATAAGCGGCATTTATCTTGGCCAGGTTCTCATCAGCAATGGTGTATTTGATCTCTCCATCAATAACCATCTTGATGATTTGGTCTGTTGACAGGTTGCTTTTCAGTGTATCGATGTAAATATTACCTCCTATTTCATTAGAAAGGCTTCTCATGCGCTCTGAATAGGCAGAGTTCTGACGAATCGATACCGTATCATTGATCAGTTCTATGGGGTCATGGATCAACTGTTTTTGCAAATCCGACCATTTCATGTCCCGGAAGTTATCCGGTTGCCGTTGCACCAAAACCTGCCGGGTCAAATAAAGGTATTCGGTAAAAGCTACCTCCCATTTCCTTTCATTGGTCACCGTCATGCCATGAGCAATGAGGTCCACCTCTCCCCGGTTCAACACTTCAAATTCTGAATCCAGATCCGCAGAAATTACCAATTCCAGTTTCAAATCAAGTCTTTCGGCCAGTTGTTCCAATAATTCATATTCAAAGCCCATAGGCTCACCGCGATATAGGAAATAACTGGTACTGCTATAAATGATCAAGGCACGCAAAACACCATCTTTTCTGATCTCATCCAGGTCCCTTTCAACCGAGTTGGCAACAATCCAATTGATCGTATCAGGATTTACTTCATCGACAGTAAGATCAGCCAGGGTCTTTCGAACCAATTCTTGTTTGACGGAATCCGCAACGACCCTTTCACAATCACAAGGCGGAGGGGTTTGACAGGAGAAAATCAACGCAAAGAGGCCTATCAAAAGACCATAATTCAAGTATTTGTTTGGCTCCATGTCAATAAATCTAGGTGCAAACCCTTCAATAAAAGATGTTTTTGAGTGGTTTTTTATTGATTGATGTAGTCATGAGAAGTATCATTGTTGAAAAAGCAGTCCACCTACCCGGACCTACTTCTTACTGATCCATGCCACATATCCTGCAAAATCAGCACCTATCGCTTCATATTGACCTCCCCGAAGAAAATTATCAGTTGTCCCGATTTGACTGGACTGGAAAGATCACTCGTTTCACTTTCAATCGTCAAAACATGACCGGACACGAACTACCTGACTCTCAGATACCCAATCAGGGTGTGGGATTATACAATGAATTCGGGATTGATCAGCCGGTTGGATTTGAGGAAACTGCCATCGGTGACTGGTTTCATAAAATTGGTGTTGGCTTGCTTCGAAAAGAAAATTCGACCTATGATTTCAAGCAGCCGTATCCGATTAAATCCGCTATATTTCAAGTGCATCCTAAAGAAGACGAATTAGCCATCGTCTGCTATTCTGATGCGTATTGTGGTTTTGCTTATATCCTGAAAAAAGTAATTAGATTGGAAACAGATGGATTCTCCATTCACTACAAATTGATGAATAAGGGAGTGAAGCCTATAATAACCAATGAATACGTACACAATTTCATGGCATTTGATGGACAGCCAATTGATCCCTCTCATGCGTTGTACCTGCCTTTTAAGACAGCACCTTCTTTATTCCTTGAAACAGTAAACCCAGAAGGATTGGTGAATATCGGAGAACGCGACATCAGCTTTTTGGGCCGACCCAAAGAACCTTTCTTTTTCAGTAATCTTTCAGGTGGTAAGTCGGTCGAAGCTTCGTGGACCCTCGTAAACAAAGCGCAAAAATTAAGCCTCTCAGAAACCGGAAACTTCAAAACATCGGCTGTGAATTTGTGGGGTTGGGGCCATGTGATCAGTCCGGAATTATTCTTTCAGATCGACCTGGCCCCAGGTAATGTAGTTAGCTGGTCGAGACGCTACCTCGTCGCGAGTCATCGCGATTCAGTAACCTGATCACTTAAGTAATCAGGTTACTCTTGCTCCGCAGGAGCAACCAGCTCTTTCTCGATGATCTCTTCCAAAGCATGTTTGGGAAGTGCACCATTTTGCATCATTGGTTTCTTCTCCGCGTCTGTTGGAATGAACAACAAACTTGGAATGCTTCGGATCTGAAACAACGCAGATAATTCCTGCTCTGCCTCGGTATCCACCTTATAGATGACCACATCATCGCGTTCGTTGGAGATCTCTTCAAATATGGGCGCTACCATCTGACAGGGTCCGCACCAGTCTGCATAGAAATCTATGATGGCGGGTTTATCTCCTTTGTAATTCCATTCTTTTTCTGTGGTATAGTCAAAGACTTTTTCTCTGAAGTCTTTTGCCGTCAAATTTATCGTTGCCATAATGTATGCTTTATCAATTCTATGTGTTCAACATCTGCATCAACGACTTTGATTCACTTAAGGTGATCATTAATCAACAAGAGACAGCACGCTGACATTGCCGTCTAACTGACAATTCAAATGCCACGGATAGAATGCTAAATGAAAACTGCTATTTAGTTATTAGCAACAATTCTGAAACCAAAGTGGTTATTTCCCCGATTCGGGGGATCTGATTCTCTTGCGTAGGTCAGCAGAGTAGTTCTATGATAGTTCCAGGCTCCACCTCTTCGAATACGTTTGGCTTCAGCTCCTGCCGAATTATTGACCGGATCGGTTGCACCATCTGCATAAAAGGTAGCACTATAGTAATCCTGACACCATTCCCAAACGTTACCACCCATATCATACAACCCATATGGGTTGGCCGGAAAGGAACCGACTGAAACAGAAGTTCCAGTTGCATTGAATACTCCTGGAGTGTCACCATTATAATTAGCCTTGGTTTCGTCCAGTGTACCATCATCCGTCGGATATTCTAGTTGCAGGCCGCCGCGTGCGGCGTATTCCCATTGTGCTTCAGTTGGTAGATCCATTTGAAAGTACTGGGTAAAAGCATACGCTCCATACCATTTCACCCAGTTTACAGGCCAGTCAGCCTTTGAGTTATCAAGTAGAACAAAGGTTTCATTTGCGGTATCAAAAGATATCCAGCTCTTGTTGTTGATATGTTCCGCATGACCATCACTGGTACATCCACCCGTTTCACCGAGTTGTAAGAATATTTCTCCCGCATTAGGCGCATCACCAGCCCCTATGACCATGTTTTCTGTATAAGTTCCACAAGGGTCTGTAGTTGATTGTGCAGCAACCGTAATCCATCCATCGACATAGGCAGCATTCAAAAACGAAATGTATTCCTCGTTGGTAATTTCCTTTTCAGATATCTGAAAAGCAGATAAGCTAATCGTTACTTCCGGAGCATCGTTAGCGTTTGTTCTACCTCCCATGGTGAATGATCCAGCAGGTATGTCTTTCAATATAATGCTACCGGGAAGCTCGCGATCCAAATCCACAGTGATCATTTCATCATCGGTTCCACAGGCCACTAAAAAAAGTAGCATTATTAGGAAGCCTAAGCTGGTGAATAGATTGTCTTTCATCATGTCTATTGAGTGGTTAGTATATGACTCGATGATAGGAAAAAATATCGAGTGCCCCTAATTACCAATGAGTAATTTCAGCACAGAAAGAATAAAAGAGAAAAGCATCTCCTGGGAAGAGATGCTTTTCAAAACCTAACCTAAACCAAATGAAGAAATTTGAACCGGACCTCAGTCCGTGTTCTGAATTCCTATCTTCTAACAAATTAAACGTATTGAAATACCTCAAGATTCATGGATACGATCAATGAAGGAAAATCATCGATGAATGACGGTAATTTTATGATTAATTGATGAATATATTGAATTATTCCAATTAAGATGATTAGCCTTGATCGGAAGGAAGTGACTATAGGTTCTGAATTTTTGAGCTCAAAAAAGCAAGGATAATTCTTCCCTCAGGCAGACCCCCGAAAAGTTATTTGATCATTCAAAGCATGAAAAACAGTGTTGAAAAATTAGAAGGGTTATAAAAGAGAAAAGCATCTCCTGGGAAGAGACGCTTTTCAAAACCTAACCTAAACCAAATGAAGAATATCTTAATTCCTTTCTTGTAGGTATATGAACGCTATCGATAACTGTAAGTTTTCATGTTACGATAAACTGTCGCATTTTCCCGTTGAATGGTCATGTTTTTAGGATGAAACGGAGATTGAATTAAATAATTCAAAGAAATCCTGGTCATCATGAATATAATCATCTCATAGTTGATAATTCATAGTATGCTGGATATTGGTTAAAATGAGCCTTGTGAGATGAGAGTGGAATTCTGCGTTCATCCACGAAAAGTTTGTAGCAATTCGGTCGTATTGATGGACAATAGTCTAGGTGGTCACCGGTTCAAAATCAAACTAAGCTGGTATAAAATAGAAAAGCATCTCCTGGGAAGAGACGCTTTTCAAAACCTAACCTAAACCAAATGAAGAACTTTGACCCGGACTAGTTCCGGGTTCTGAATATCTTTCTTGTAGTTTTATGAACGCCATTGGCAACTGTAAGTTTTCAGGTTACGATAAACAGTCATATATTATCGTTGAACGGTCATAATTTTATGATGAATTGAAGATACAATTAAATAATTCAAAGATATTCTCATCCGAACAGGCTATAATCTCTTCATCAATCGCAACTAGAAGATGTTGTTTACTCGCTAAAAGCGACTACTGCGTCCCGAGAATAACGCATCCTTCCTCAGGCAATAAGTTTCGAGCCGTTTAATTGTATTTAATGGTCGCATTTAGGGATCAATCTGAATTTTTTTTTGGACAGCTTGTACTGAAAGGAGTTGTCGTTTCGCATCGGCCTTGATTCATTTTAGGATTTTGAATCAAATAAAAGCAGAAAAGAATGCGGACGGCCAGTTAAAATTCTGTTCGAGCATGTAGCATCTTGAATGATTTGGTTTCTCAAAATGGCGAGTTTATTTTATTCCTGCTATTTTGGTTCAAAATGCTTTAAAAAATGAATCCGGTCCCGGCGGGGAACCGCTAGATTTTTGCACCACTTTTCATCGCCGCGCGGCGTACCGTGGAAAAGTGGGAATGAATAGCGATGCTTCTTCGCTCAAAAGTCCCTAAGAAGATCATCTAAGTACTACAACTAATTTTAGATTCTTAAAATTACATTCAGTTAAAAGTCTCCCCAGAAAAATTGCTTGATTCCATAATTTCAGCATCAATCTGAAATGGTATAAAAGAAAAAAGCACCTCCTGGGAAGAGATGCTTTTAAAACCTAACCTAAAACCAAATGAAGAATTTGTACTACTAATCGTGTGTTGATAGTAAGAACGGCAAAGGAGCATCCTGGATTCGTGAAAAAGCTGACTGGTGGTATTTACCCGATGACCTGAGGGTAAATTGCGACGAATGACTTACACGATGAGTTTTTTGAAAACTGGATCGCGCAAAGTGCCATTATCGGTGATCATTGAGTACTCTACTTCACACTTCAAGATGGGTACCACCCATGTAGATTTACCCTCCTCATGTGCTTCCTCGGATACGGGTTTAGGCACTTCATTCAACCCATCAAGCAAGCCTCTCAGGTGTTTCAATAGTGCATCATCAAACCCGGAACCTACTCTCCCCCGATAGATCAATTGCTCTTCATCCGCTTCTGCAATCTGTAAGGATCCGAAATACGACTCCCGCTCCCCCTCTCCGCGGGTATATCCAATGATCACCAGATCTTTCGAAGCTTTCACTTTCACCTTTACCCAGGTATCTGATCTCCGATCCGGGTAATACTTACCCAGTGGTTCTTTGGACATGATCCCTTCTACACCCAGTTGTTTCGCCGCTTCAAATAAAGCTTCTCCATCTTCTACTACCTCCGAAATGCGGTAATGACTGTCCTTTTTGATGGAATCCTTCAGCCAATCCCTTCTTCTAAGCAGCGGTTCCTGGGTCAACTGTTTGCCATCCATATAGAGACAATCAAACAAGTAACAATAAGCTGGATTTCTTCTACTGAGGGCATCAAAATTCTTTTTTGAACTTAGCCTCCTAATCACCTTTTTGAAATCGGCTCGTCCGTGTGCATCAAGGCAAACGATCTCAGCATCAAATACGGCGTTGTTGACCCGGAAAGCTTCTTCAGGAATGCTTAGTTCAGGGAATTGATCCGTGATTACATTCATATTACGGCTTCGGATCGTTAATTCCCCTTCATTCAAAGTGATGATCGCACGAATACCATCCCATTTTACCTCATGCAAATAATCACCTTTCGGAGGACGCTTCACAGAACCTGCAAGCATCGGTTTGACCGGCGATCCAAGTAAGTCTTTTTGCGGTTTATCTACACGTTCCAGCAACCACTCTTTCCCTTTCATCAAATGCATGCGATACTCCGCATTAAAGGTCCTACTACTCAACCTGAAATAGAAACCATTCTTCTTTTCCTTGGTGATTTCGTAAGTCCCGGATGCATAGACCCACATCATGCCTCCACCGTATTCCCCTTTTGGAATCTCCCCTTCAAAAGACAGGTATTTTAGCGGGTGATCTTCGGTTTGCACCGCCAGGCGTTTCACTCCAGGTTCGGGAGGCATCCCTCTGGGTATTGCCCAGGATTTTAAGGTCCCATCTTGCTCCAATCGCAAATCATAATGGAGATTCGTGGCGTGATGCCTTTGGATCACGAAACGATTGCCTGCACTTTCTTCTCCTACGATATCCGGCTCGGGAGTTTTATTGAAATCCCGTTTTTTCTCGTATTCCTGCAGTTGATCAGTGGTTTTCCTTTTATCATGCGGTGGATGATCTTTTTCCAATACAGCTCGCTTATCCGTATGGATCGGGATGGCCCACGCCCGGATTGATTCCCAGGCATCTCCCTCCTGCTCTACAAGTTGCGGGACAGAGGATATGTTCATCTCCGCCGTACTGGAAAGCCCTTCCAAATACTCCCATGTGATCGGCGCGCTGGCAGTTGCTCCGGCCTTCCCCCTCAAGCTATAAGCACTAACAATGGTCTGGGAAGGTCGGTTTCGGTAGATATCCACCAATACCCTGCCCTTGCGGGCCTCTTTTTTGAGGTGCAGGGTAGCTTGATTGTTTTTTTCCAGAAAGGACGAGGCCAGTGCTTTTGCAGCCTGAAAACATTCCTCAAACGTATAGCGAATCGCTATCGGAGTAACCAGATGAAGTCCTTTTCCACCCGTCGTTTTCACAAATACATGATAACCATGCCGTTCCAAATGTTCCTTTAAATGAAAGGCCATGTCTTTGAGCTGCAGAAAATTGTACCCTTCTGGCGGATCCAGGTCATAAACAATGTAGTCCGGAGCCTCGGTGTTATGACTGATGCAATGCATTTGATGTAACTCCAGACAAGCGAGATTGGACAACCAGACCAAGGTTGCCTCTTCATTGGCCACCACATATTCCTTCTTCCGGTCCTTGCCTAACCGGACATAATCGATCCAGTCTGGGGTCCAGTCCGGGCGATTCTTTTGAAAGAACTGTTCACCTTCAATACCATCAGGGTATCGAACCAGGGAAAGCGGGCGCCCTTTCAAATGGCGAAGGATCGTAGGGCCCAGGTTGAGGTAGTACTGGATGACTTCCGCTTTGAGTACCGCATCATCGGGATAAAGCACTTTATCCAGATTGGAAAGGTCCAGTTTCCTTTTCCCGACTTCAACATGTACTTTTTTCTTGGCCATAAAAAATCCCGTACAGGCAAAATAAAGACTGCTACGGGATTTTTAACAATTAATGACCTGAGCTTTTACTAAAAATTCTGCAAGACATTAGAAAACATTTTCTCCCAAAAAATTATCCAACTCATTTTTCTTTGGCTCTGCACGACGAACATAGAGTTGGCCAGTTTTGCCATTGTTCTCCTCAATTTTATCGGACAAATCAGAAAAATAACTTTGCCAAAACTCATGACCTTTAGGGAACGGATCTGGTGCAACATTTCTGTAAAACCAAGTGCTTGTTCGACCATCAATCGCAAGAATAAATACGGTCCAAATGTCCTTACCACCGATGTTCTTCTTCCTTACTCCAAACATTCGATTACCCGTTACGGGATGATACCCATCATTATTCGTGTATTCTCCGGGATTGAATGGACCAGCACTAAACTGACCGGGAGTGTATATCGTGGTGAATATCCAGTAGTCCGTACCTAATTCACTTAAAACAACACTTCCGTCCTCTAGCGATCCAATCCATGAGTCTTTCAAAAGAATGCTAACCACTGCTCCTTCTGCATTGGCACTGTTCCAAACTGGACCATCGATATTATTATCCAAAGGTGTAAATACCTCCTTCTCTAAGATCACATTAAAACCCTTTCGAAAGGATTCGAAAATATTGTTTTCATCCAAACCGGTAGGCATTTCCAGAATATCCATCCAATAAAGGTCAATATTCACCGTATCTGAATACGTGTCTTCTTTGATTTTAGGAATGGCATCAGCTCCAAACCTTGCTTCCAGAGAAGCCGTCATATTCGTACCAGGCCGATGTGTCAACAGTTTCTTGTAAGTCGCTTTTAGGTCCGGATCACCAGAGATAAACTCTTTCATCAAAGTCCAATCATCAACATCTAAATTGATCTCGGTATCCTGAGAGTCACTAAGTCCATAACCACGTCCCGAGGTAAAGGTAATTTTGCCCAGGTCATCACTTGCTTCAAAACTTTCGAATTGTTCCGGGTGATCAGGAATCATTCCTTTAATGGACTCTGGATCTCTTTTGGGTAAATCCTGGCTATCTTTCATCAAAGAAGGGATCCTTGATTTGATGTTCTCCACATGCAATTCATCCCCTTCCTTTTTGCTGATTTTACCATCATCAACAGCCTTATCGATCGCATCGGCAGTCTTTGCAGAATTCTTGATCGAACTAGCATGCATTGCAATTTCTTTGGCCATTTTAGCAAATTCCTTCGCAGCATCAATGCTCTTATCGAAAGCACCGCTGGAACCAGAAGAAGCAGCCTTTAAGGCTTCCAGTGCATTTTTCTGATTCTGATCTAGCCCAGTTATGTTGTTGAAAGCATCCGAAGCAGTCAATGCATCAATTGCTCCCGCAAAACCTTGAGGATTCGGGGCATCGGGAGCATTTTGAATGTTTACAATTGGTGTGGCGAAATCCTTGGCCGTCAGGTCACTCGGCGCAGCACGACGTGAATCCGTACTGATTGGCTGAATAACTGTAGGTTCATTTCCACAAGGCACTTCCGTAAAGCGCCAGTGACGACTCTCATCAATCTTCTCACAACTGTTGCAATTACCCATAACAGCTTCTGCATAAACACCTCGGGTCGGCACACTGATCCGAAATGGTGGCATTGGAGAATCCGGTGTGTAGTGCTTCAACAAATCTATCTGCTTGGTCAACGTTACAGACACACTGCTGCTCTGGCTCTCACCTTCTTTGACCAGCTTGAATGACGGATCTATACGTACACCTGGAGCTACCGGCATCACAAGATTGTTCCCTACGATATCTACGAGTCGGTTTTCCACTACAGAAGCTACACTTCGTCCATCGGCATTAGGAGCAGTAAAACCATCCAGCATCATGTAGCGCTTGTTGCTATCAAGGGCTCGCCATACGCGCTGATGATAGTACTCCAGGTGATCATTGATGTGTTCGATCAATCGGTTGGCGGTTCGATATGCTTCCTTGATTGGGCTGAATCGCTCTTGCTTGTTCAGAGGCGTTGGAATATCGATTCCTTCTTCCGGTAGCTCCTGATGTCGCTTAAGGGTACTGAACAGCTGTTCGTTCAGTCGCTCACTTTGATAGTTCAGGAATCCTCCGAAAAATACGATCTTCGAACCTGTCGGGAGGTCCATGGTATTGCTTATTCTTATATCACGGATCTGACGTCTGCTGATCGTATTGTCACCAGGATACATCCTAAGGATCAGTTTCATTTCATTTCCTGGGCGGTAACCTTTCATGCGCCGGATTTTCAATGACTTTTTCAGGCCTCTTCGGCCTCGGATCCGGTTGAACTTGGTCCGAACATTAGGTTCGACCTGCATCTCAAGATCCAGATTAAGAGGCTGCTCTGAAGAATCGTAAGCATCCACTTCAATTTGATCCAGCATGTTCACAATGACCTCCGGCAATATTTGAGCACTCCAGATCAAATCACGTTCCTGCGAAGATTTGTCCTCAAAAGCTGAAAGTACTTTTGACAGATTCCATTCGCCCAGAAACGGCAGCAATTCATCCCAATTCTCTGCTTTGAATACCGGCACTTTTTTAGTTATAGTACCTCCTGAAGCTCCTACTGCTGCAACAGGAACTACTACTTCTACCATTTCATCTTCCGGGCGATTGATATTCACAGATAAAGTGATCTCACCGTAAACTTCCTGGATCAATTCGTCCGCAAGGATCTCATCGGGACCGGCATACTGATATTTGCGTTTGATATCTTCCAAAGCAACAATTCCATCTCTGAGACCGGCCGCCGGAAGAACACGGAACAATTCGTCTTTCCATCTCAGGATCTTCTCGGAAGTGAAAGGCGACATTTCCAGTGGAATGAATAAACACTCTTGTGCAGCCACTACTTTTTGCTCAACAGCAAGGTGCCTTAAAACCTCAAAATACTGCACTGTCATGGAATGACAATGATTGTGATTGGCAATGACCTCCGTCTGCACATTAAGTGTCTCGTTTTGATCAAGCGTCTCCACTACGGTACTTCTCTGACTCCTTACTGAGCTTGCCGATTGCATGATCGAATCCTTAAGGCTGTTCATGCTATTCGCCGAAAGGTCACGGGCTGAATCCTGCCAGGCAGATGAACTCGAATTGGACTCATTGACTTGCTTTCCAAAGCCACCCGAGAGTCCTCCAGATACTCCTAACGACATGGACCCACTAGCATCCACAGGCAATCCTGTTGCTCCTGCTGGTAATGATGCGGAAGCTGAGCTACCAAAAGAGCCACCGATGCCTCCACCAATACCTGAGGTCTTCGATTTGGAATAAAGTTCTGATTCTGACCCTCCCTTGATTTGTTCGGACAAACTGGTATTTATGATGTCCGTCACGTCTCTGTCTCGAGAAAGGTGCGAGCTCAAACGATCTTCTGCAGTCAAAGACTCGGTGCGTCCGGTGCTTTCCGATCGACCCCAATCAAAAATCGCAATCTGTTTCTTTTGACAAGGTGCCAGCGGCAAGCTGTACAACAAGTCCCCCATGGAATAGCCATCTGCACGCCAAATCTGTTTGAAATGTACAATGTGACCATGCGCAATCGACGTATTGTGGTAGAACGTGGGGGTATCGTCCCAATCAATCGGATGTGCGCTATCCACGCCTACCCGGCCCTGCGAACCTTCTTCGAAAAACCTGGTCACAAAGTCCTCCATTTCCTCAGGATTCGCTGGCCTGCGTTGATGCTCACTCATGAATCGTTCGTTGATCCATTTGAGGAAATTTTTCAACTCAGGTTCAGTCTTGTGCGCCTTCTCGTAAATAAACAGAAACAACTCCTCCAATTTCGTCATCCAAAGCTCCACAGGGTTGTACAGTGGGTAGCTGTCAGGAACTGGCGTAAACATCAACTCACTGGTATCTATCAGTTCATACGGACGATCGGTAAAGATCCAACAGGCACGATTTGCTGCCCAGGAGTTTTGAATGTAGAGATAAAAGGGCCTCAGATCAGGAGCTGTTGCTTTTTGCGTAGCTCCTGATGAGGCGGAATCCGAGGTATTCCCATCATTATTATCCGGAGCACTTTCCTGCCCTTCTGAACCTTTGACCATTTTGGCGGACTGGCCGGTTTCGTCGGGCATTTGATCCACCTGGATATCTCCGGCATCAATGACATTTGAGAAATTGGAACCTCCCGGAAGTCTGAGCAGCGGCGGCTTTCGATAAGGCACTTTCTTGAACTCAGGCTCCGTTGTTCTTACGATCTTCACATAAGAAAATTCTTCTAAGGCGCGATTGGGCTGTGTAAAATCAACACACCCTTTTCCGCGATGACTTTTATAGGCACCAGACAATACCAGGTCCTCAGCATCTGGCATCTGAGCATCGTCGGGATCTCCATGACAGCCACAATCGTCTTCATCGTGCTCATTTATGGAGATCACATCATCACCATCCAGCACGATCACCTGGTTGGGATCTAACTGGTCAGCATTTCCTGTATCCGGTTGTAGTAAAAACTGCTTCCCATCAACACCTGCAATCATCAGAAACCCTTTCCATAGCATACCGCCAGGGGCATCAAAAGAGAAGTAGCCGGCTGAATCGGATTTGACCATTTCATGAACCGGGATATCCAGTATCGGTAGGTTTTCATCTGTTGACTTGAGGTGTAGGTGGACAAAAATGCTTGTCTGTGCTATAGGCTCACCGTTCTCAAAATTGATGAGACGCCCACTGATCTTATAAGGTGCTACCTGATCATCTGAAACAATGACTATGACCTGTTGTGGGTCCACCAGAATTTCAAGTGGTACACTATTTTCACCACCACCTTTAGTCTTTGTAGTGGAAGTTTTAGGATCAGGACTTATGGTCGAACTCCCCGTATCCACTATTGTTTTCAATTCCTGATACTCATAATCTCTTCTATAAATCTCACTGGAAGGACCTCTTACAGCAATCCTGACCAGGCCCAGGATGTCTTCTGGTTCATCGATCAGGAAATTGAAAGTCCCTGCTTCGGGGAGCGTGATAGTGACCTGTTCCGGAATACTGACCAGGTCATTGGACTCCCCCTTCTTACGATAAGAGACCGATAGTGTGTGATTTTCATAATTGGCTTCCACACTGGCGTTGAGTGGTTTCACCAAGCCATTACATGATTTCATACTATGTTTTTAATTGACGGAATAATTTCTCAGCTATCAACTGAAGAGTGAGATGCGATGATTTATGGGTATGAAATTAGAAGCCGGAAGCGACCATCATCTCAAACAAATGATATCTGCCCAAAAGGATTTATCAAGTGTAACTCTTACCGTGAAATCCGTTGCGTTGTTCCATTATTTGATTTTGACAGGACAAAACCGATGAAAAATCCAATCTATCTTTATTGTAAGAATATGATCAACCTGTGGAAACTTGTCCTTTTCAATCTCTTCTTATTCCTGTTTCTATCAGTAATTGAAACGCACGCTCAACAATTATATGCTCAGAAATTAGGCATCGCCAAGGGTTTGGAATCCAATAACGTCTATTGCGTATTTCAGGATAAGGAAGGCTTTTTTTGGTTTGGAACAGACATGGGCGTGAGTCGTTTCAATGGCTATGAATTCCAAAACTTCAATTACGAAGACGGACTAACGGCCAATGAGGTGTTCAATATTTATCAAGATCGCCAGGGTCGACTTTGGTTTCTTTCCTTCAATGGTGAATTCTGTTATTACAAAGACGGTGAATTTTATAATTCCAATAATGAGCCTTCACTGAAGGAGCTTCATTCTAAAGATTTCCACACCTTCATGTTTGAATCCAGAGATTCTACTTTGTATGTGGGAACCTATGGCGGAGGAGTCTTTTTGCTCAAAGGGGAGAAAATCAAAGAAATCCCTGTGATCACTAATAGCTATGCTGCATGGCAAGACCAAAACACGGTTTCTTTATTCACCTCGTCGGGTATTGCCCATTTGAACGAGGACAAAATCGATACGATTGGTGGCCTTGCTTTGAGTAAACATTACCCAAGGGTACTAAAGCACAAAGACATTTTGCTCATGGGCTACGGTAACACAATCTACGAGATTCAGGAAAACGAAATGGTACCAAAAGTACAATTAGAGAAAGACCAAATCATAACCTGGATAGGTTTGACAAAAGAAGACAATTATTATGTAGGCACAAGAAAAGGGTTATTGGAATTGTCCGCTACCGATTGGTCAGCGCTAAGTCCCGTCTATTTGCCCTCTTCGATGGTTTCTCATACGCTAATTGATCAAGAAGGTAGTTTGTGGGTCACGACACTCGGAGAAGGGATCTACCTCTCCCCTTCACCAAAACTAAAAGTCTTGTCCAAAGCAGATGGCTTGCCGGTAGATCAGGTGACGAGTCTGATGAAAGGCAAGGGCCACTCTTTATTGATAGGCATGAAAAATGGATATTATGCCCAGATGAAACAAGGTCAAACCAAAATAGCTCGTTTCGAGGATCATGGTAATCAACAAGTAACTACCTTGAGATGGTTATCACCGGACCGATTGGCGATTCCTAACAAGTCTAATGTACTGATCATAGAAGATGAGCAAGATTCCTACCTGAACATGTTTGCCAATGACATCTATTGTACGGGAGATGAGATTTTTCTTGCTGGCAAAATGCTCACTCGATTTGACATTGAAACCTTCAACGGGCTCCTTTCAAGGCACCCGAAAAAACAAGAAGGACTCTATACCGAGACACACAAAGCGGTGGTTAAAGGTGTGGTGTTAGAACTGACCACCAACAAGATTGCCCCTGGGCCTGGGAAAGACCTCTATTTTGGAACGATTAAAGGGCTCTATAAAATGATTGATGACCAAATCCAACAAGTTAGAGATGATCATCTGCTGCGAAACACACAGATCAATGATGTCTTCTACGACAATAAAACAGATCTTTTATTCGTGGCTAGCAATCACTACGGTTTGATCTTGCTAAAGACCGATGAGGTAGTAGCCGTGATCGGTGAAGAGAATGGCCTGTCCAGCAACAATTGTCAATCCTTGTACATGGATGAAGACGGGAACCTATGGATCGGCACCACCGAAAGCATTGACCTACTCCGACTGAATACCCCCCAAGACTATGATTTGGTCAACCTTGGGCATCAATTGGGTATGAATGCTACGATCATTACAGACATAGAGAAAATTGATTCCACCTTGTACATGGCCACAGAACAAGGCCTCATCACATATGACTTAAATGAGCAAACATCAATCCTCACAGCGCCGGATATACGTCTAATATCCATCGAGGTGAATGCGCAACCCACTCCAGTAGATCCCGAAAAAATACTCACACTCAACTATCAGGACAACTCCATAAGTTTTCATTTTCTGGGTCTTTCTTCAAAAAACCTGGGAAACCTGAGTTATCATTATCAGCTAGAAGGCTCTGAAGATAGCTGGTCTATCACCAAAGACAGACAGGTTACATATGCCGCTTTGAAACCAGGCCAATATGGGCTCAAACTTAGGACAGTAACTCCCAATAATCAGGTGGGCTCAGCTTTACATATTCCTTTTATCATCCGACCGCCATTCTGGAACACCCTGTGGTTTAAGTTTTCGGCACTCTTGTTTCTTATTCTGCTTGGTTCAGGGATCTGGTGGTATCGCATCAACCAGCTGAAACAACAATACGATATGGAAAGGCAGTTGGTAACCGCAGAAGTAGAAAAATTAGAATTGGAAAAGTCTTACCTAATCGCAGAACAAAAATCCGGATTGATGCAAATGAATCCACACTTTTTATTCAACTCCCTGAACGCCATCAAAGGTTATTATGCTCAAAATCAATTTCAGGAGGCCAATCGATTCATTTCTAAGTTCGCCAGACTGCTTCGACGAATACTGGAATGCAATACAGCACTCATCCCTCTTCGTCGGGAAATCGAGATCATCAACCTCTACTTAGAATTAATGCGTAAGCGATACGATGACATCTTCCAGTTTAGCATCTTACTTCCTCAGGATGACCCTCAGCTTGAAGACTTACAGATCCCACCAATGGTCATTCAGCCACTGGTAGAAAATGCGGTCATTCATGGCATAGCCCCTAAAGGTCAGGGGAAACTCGAAATCAAGTTTTGCACAGAAACCGGATCTTTGATCTGCACTATACAGGACGATGGTGTAGGATTTGATCAAGGAATCAAATCAACACATCAGTCCGTAGGGCTTGACAACATTAAAGAACGGCTAGACCTGATGGCCCGTCAATATGAAGAACCATGTGAAATCCAAATCATATCCAATCAGACCAAAGCAGGTGAGCAAGGGACTTGTGTCCGGTTAAGGCTCCCATTGAGGTATAAAACTGTGGAAGTATTAACTTAAACCTTCGATGTAACCTATGGAAATCGTAATCATTGATGATGAAAAGCAAGCAGTAGCCTCACTGGAAATGGAGCTGAATGCCGTAGACTTACCGATTCAGATCATTGGCCGGGCTTATTCCGTCAAAGAAGGCATTCATTTATTGCAGGAATTGACCCCTGACATTCTTTTTCTTGACATTAGACTACAAGATGGATTGGGTTTTGACATCCTGCACGAAATACCAAATTTTGGAAAGTTTCATCTGGTATTTACAACGGCCTACGACCAATATGCACTGGACGCATTTCGTCATCATGCTTTTGACTATTTGTTAAAACCCATCGATCCGGACGAGTTACAAGCTACTCTGGAGCGCATTCAGCAATTGCAACAGCAAGAAACAAGGCTACCTGTGGCACAACTTGAACAAATTGTAGCCTTGTCTAATGCGATCTCACCTGACACAAAAATTGCTTTGAATACAGGGCAGGGAATTTACCTCAAGCAATTGTCCAAAGTCATACATATACAGGCGTTCGGCAACTATTCCAAGTTCTATTTCGAAGGAGATGAGATGCCAATGGTCGTTTCAAAAACGCTTAAAGAATTCGAGGAAATGCTGAGTAATGAAGGCTTTTTGCGGGTCCATCAATCCACCCTGATCAATCTGGCACATCTGGAAAGCTACCATCATCAGGAAGGAAATTATGTGGTGATGTCCAATCAGGAGACCCTTACCGTGTCTACGCGAAAAAAACCTGGCCTATTGAAGATTCTGAAGGGTAAAGTATTGCTATAAAAAAAATCCCGACCAATTGGCCGGGATCCTCTATATCGTATTTTCAAAATTTCTTTGAAACAACTTAGTAACGACCTCCGCCGCCACCGCCGTAGCCACCACGACCACCGCCGTAGCCTCCGCCACCGCCATAACCGCCACGACCACCGCCGCCGCCATAGCCTCCGCGGCCTCCGCCGCCTCTGTCTTCTCTAGGGTTCGCCTTTTTAACAACGATCGTACGACCGTCAACATTGGTTTCATTCAAGTTGGAGATTGCCTCCTGTCCTGCTTCTTCATCAGACATCTCTACGAAACCAAAACCTTTACTTCGACCAGTGTCCCGGTCCATAATAATCTTCACAGAATCTACGTCGCCGTATTCCGCAAATAGCTGCTCTATAGTCTCCTCAGAGGTATCATAGTTCAGCTTAGCTACAAAAATGTTCATTAGTAATAATATAATTAGCCGCGGATGATCACAGCTTCACTTAAAGACCTGAGGAAAATAGAGTGACGATGTAAAAACCTACGAGCCGGCAAATGTAGGTTATTCTTTTACCAATTGTAAATGATTGGTCTCATTAACTTTTTCTATTTGAAACATATTTCCTGTGTAGAACAGCTGATAAAGCCCCAAATTGTGGTGAGGAAACTGGTCCATAAGGCTCAAATCATGCCCTAACAGCCAGGAAACGAGGATTCGAATGGCACGACCATGCATACAGATCAAGATCTGTTTTTCTTGATGATTAGATAATATATGTTTAATGGCAATCTTTTGTCGTTGCATGACCTGATTAGGTGACTCACCACCTCCAACAGCTACATCCAGCTCACCTTGCTTCCATTGCTCTACCGTGGCCTGATAATCAGTTAGCGTGCTCTCTGAAAATTTCACTCCTTCCTGCGATCCCCAGCTGATCTCATCGAGCCCTGCTAATCTGGTATATGGCAATCCATCATTGATGAATCCCTCTACTGATTGGTAAGTCCGCTGCAATTCTGACACATATACATGATCAAAATGTTCATGCTTATAGTGTGAGTAAAATGATTTAGCCTGACTCAGTCCAAACGCATTCAAAGGCGCGTCGATACCTCTGCCTTGCACCATTCCCTGCCTGTTATAGTCCGTCTCACCGTGCCTTACAATAAATATTCGCTTGGATTTGGATGTGTCATCCATATTTTTGTTGCTAATTAAGCGGCGAAAATAATCCATTTATGTTTCCAGAAGACTTGTCCATCGAGGCATTGAATGATATAGGAAAAAATACCATGTTTGATGCTATCGGTATTAGGATCCTGGAGGTTGGTAAAGACTACATCAAAGGATCGATGCCAGTCAATGAGCGAACAAAACAGCCCATGGGCTTGTTACACGGAGGAGCTTCTGTGGCTTTTGCAGAAACTTTAGGAAGTATTGCTTCTACATTGGTTATTGACATATCGAAGAAGGCGCCTGTGGGGTTAGAGATCAATGCAAATCACATCAAATCGGCCAGAGAAGGTCTGGTATATGGCATTTGCCGGCCACTCCACGTGGGTTCCAGAACTCACGTTTGGGAAATAAAGATCACCAATGAACAAGACCAACTGGTCTGTGTAAGTCGATTGACATGCTCCATTATTGACCAAAGACATTAGTGTGAGTCTAAATCAGAAAAAGCTAACCTCACTTCAATTAGCACCAGCAACGTGGTGGAAACTGGCCATTAACAAGGGGTATCCTATGGTGACCTGGTCCCTTCCGCAACACAAAAAGTCCTTCTTACTGATTGATACCAGACCTGACCTTGAACCAAAGGAACGTGAACTGGAAGAAATGAAACCCGGATTTCTGATCAACCGGTTTTTATCTTCCCATCCTTGTAAATCGATCCTACTCAAAGCCGATATTCTGATCATCAGTGAGGAACAGGAACATCGCACTGAAATTGACCCGGTATTATCAGGGACCCATTTGGATGGGTTTCTGAATGAAGTCCAGGAAAAACCTGCGCAGATCAAGTCAAATACTACCGATTACAATCAGGAAATTTCTTACCCGGATCTTGTCCAAACGGCAGTTGATGAGATTGCGCAGGGACATGCCCAAAAAATCGTACTGGCAAGGTATGAAGATCATTCAGTGGCTCCGGATCTGGATTGTTTTCAGAAGTTTGAGGAATTGAATCAGCGGTATCCCAACGCCATGACCTATGCTTGCTATATCCCCAATGAAGGGGTTTGGCTGGGTGCTACCCCAGAAGAACTGATTGAATTAGAAGGCAATAAATATTTCAAAACGGTCGCATTGGCCGGCACACAGGCATTACCAGAAGCGGCAAAACTCAGCGACCTTACCTGGACCCAAAAAGAAATTGAAGAGCAGGCGTTGGTCAGTCGCTATATTATCGATTGTTTCAAAAAGATCCGTCTGCGGGAATTCGATGAATATGGCCCTAAAACGGTGAAAGCAGGTCAGTTGGCTCATCTCAAAACACAATTCACAGTGGACATGGAGGCAACGCACTCTCCTCGCCTGGGTACCACCATGCTTGACCTGTTGCAACCTACCTCCGCCGTATGCGGGATGCCTCTGGGCAAATCGCTGGAATTTATTCGTGAAAACGAGGGCTTTGATCGTGCCTTCTATTCTGGTTTCCTTGGGCCCGTCAATATCAGAAACACCACCAACTTGTTTGTCAACCTCCGATGCGCTCGTATCAAAGACCATGTGGCCCGATTCTATGCAGGTGCAGGCATCACTGAAGATTCTGATCCCGAGAAAGAGCACATCGAAACGGATCTGAAACTAAAAACGATGAAACGAGTGATTCTTCATTGATGATGCATCAAACTGTTTTCGATACTTCCGAAATATTTCGACTCCTGGGAGTGGAACAAGTGATCATCTGTCCCGGATCACGAAATGCGCCTTTGACTATTTCATTTGTTCAAAACCTGGGGATCAAAAAAGTCAGCGTGGTGGATGAACGGTCGGCGGGTTTCATTGCCATTGGGATAGCCCAAGCAACGGGTAAGCCAGTAGTGGTTTGCTGCACATCAGGATCGGCAGTCCTCAATTTTGCCCCGGCATGTGCTGAGGCCTTCTATCAGGAAGTTCCGGTGATCTTTCTGTCCGCTGATCGACCGCCCGAGTGGATCGACCAGGGGGATGGACAAACCATTCGTCAATCGAACGTACTGTCTCCCCATGTGAAAGCAAACTATGATTTGCCCGTAGACCTGAGCCACACTGATGCACAATGGGAATACCAACGAAAGCTCAACGACGCGGTGAATACCGCCAATTCAGGCGTAAAAGGTCCTGTTCATGTGAACATTCCCTTTCGGGAACCTTTCTACCCCAAGGACCTGGATCAATATCAATTTTCTGAAAAATTACCGGTAAGGACGGTCCTTGAAGGTACCGCTACTCCTTTAGATAGTCAGGAGAGATCGGAAGTATTTCGAGATTGGATGCAGTACTCCAAGCGGCTGTTTGTACTAGGGCAGGATGAATATGACGAAAAGTTTTTATATGCTTTAAATAAGATCAGCCTGTCACATCACATCCCCATTGTAGCGGATGTGATCAGTAATGCAAATAACTTGAAAGGAATCATTACCAAACAAGACTTGTTCCTCGCCGATCCAGCAGTTGCCGAATCCTTAAAACCGGACCTGGTCATTACGTTTGGAAAAACGCTCATTTCCAAGAACCTAAAAATAGCTTTACGAAAGGACCTGGATCACTGGACCATAGGCTCACATCGTCCTCTGGATACTTTTCGAAACTTACGCAAAGTCATTTCTTGGAACCCAGTTGCCTTTCTTGAGCTCGTGGAAACCACAGGTCCACAGCCAGCGGAATATCAGGTGCTTTGGCAATCCGTTGAAAAAGCTACTGATCTGCATCTTCAAGGTGCTGTCAACGCTCAATCTTTCAGTGAGTTTTGGGTATTTAAGGAATTGATGGCAAAGATCCCGGCACGTAGCCATGTACATTTGAGCAACAGCATGGCGGTGCGATATGCCAACTTCTTAGCACCAAAGCAAAAGCACATCACCTTTCATTGCAATCGTGGCACCAGTGGTATTGATGGGCCGGTTTCAACCGCAGTTGGTTTTGCTTCAACTTCTGATCAGATGAATATTCTTATCACTGGCGATCTGAGTGCCCTCTATGATCGAAATGCCTTTCTAAATGACCTGTCCCCAAACTTGAAGATCATCGTCTCCAACAATTGCGGGGGTGGCATTTTTGATTTGATTCCAGGCCCGAAAGTATTAGCAGCGCAAGACCGTAAGCAATACTTTGAAACCAGACATGATCTTTCGTTTGCCAGATTCGCGGATGAAATCCAATTTGACTATTTCCTGATCAATGACAAGATCGGATTACAATCACAACTGGAAAGTTTCTTGAAATCTAAAAAAAATGGGTTGATGGAGATTCAGACTAAGGCTGAGATCAATGGGGAAGTCTACCGAAAAGTGAAAGGCTATTTAAAAGAAAAGTCCCCTTTCGGGGACTCTTAACAACCTTTACCAGAAAACACTACTCTATCGTTGGTTATTCTGTGTGTGATATCAAACGTAGAAGAAATAATTTGGATTATCTCTTTCGCACTTTTTTTCTTAAATTTTGCTGTCAGCTGACAATTCATCAATTCTTGGTTCTGGAATTCCACTTCCATTCCATAAACTTCTTTCAATAATTTGGCCACTTCAGACAAATTATCTTGTTTGAACGAAATCACGCCGGTACTCCAGGCGAGGTAGTTGTCATCTCCGATCCTTTGCTTCGTGATAGACTCCTCGGAATTTTTCACAATTCCCATCTCCCCTTTAACTAGCAATACCTCTTCCGAGTTTCCTGTAAATATTTCAGGGTTGTGTGAAACAGCCACTCTTCCACTCTCTACCATTACCTCTGTGCCCAGATCAGCATCTGTATCAATAGAAAAAGAAGTACCCAATACCTGGATCATGGCGTCGTTCGCATAGATCACAAAAGGTCGATCGGTATCACGTAACACGTCGAAGTATGCTTTTCCAGAAACCCTCACGACGCGCTGTGTGTTACTCATTTCCACTACTTCGTAAGTAGTTCCCTCGTACAATGACAAGATTGATCCATCGTCCAAAAGAACTGCCGCAGCCATGGGAGGCGTATCGAATGGAATCGTTGTGGGTCTGCTATTCATTACAAACCATCCCGCTACTCCGGCAACCACCAACAAAGCGATCACTGCAGCTACTCTGAACCAATTGCTATTTGATTTTTCTTCTGAAATTTTCTGATCAAAATCTATTGTTTTGGCATGATCATTGAGGATAGAATCCAAAACACCTGCGGGTGCTTCATAGGAAGTGGCAGCATGCCAGGCTGATTTAGCCTCAAAGAAAAAACGAGCATTATCGGCGTTATCAGCACGCCATTGCCTCACTTTTTCAGCTTCTTGTTCAGAAACTTCACCGGAAAAATACTTTCCTAATAGTTCTTCCATTCTCCTTTACAAACAAATTCACATCGGTAACAACTCTTCTTCAAAAAAACCCTATCCAATTTTTTATAAATTATCCGTTTTCGGATCATATTCAATTGG
Organism: Cytophagales bacterium; assembly: GCA_033344775.1. Lineage (NCBI taxonomy): Bacteria > Pseudomonadati > Bacteroidota > Cytophagia > Cytophagales > Cytophagales bacterium. The sequence continues at coordinate 864,703 of JAWPMT010000001.1, forward strand.
CAGTATGTCGGCGAACCTTTCCCAAGACCAATAACCTATTGTTGTTACCCCCAAAGGCTGCTTGATATGTCCGTTCGCATCGATATTCACATAAGATTCTTTTAATTTCACTAAAGATCTTTGAATATCGGGTTTTCGGGTCAAAAATAAAATATTATCTGTACTCAATAGCACTTTTTCCTCCAACTCCTTGGCCATTTGGAAGAGATACTGGTCACTTTCCTTCTCTTTGAGGTACTCAATGTAGAGGTAATTAGGAAATTCCAGTTGCCATTCCACAGGAGATCTCCGTTGCAAAACCTCTTCTATTTTCACTTTTTCGGTTTGCGCATCTGACAACCCTATGACATTTTCTGATTTGAATACCCTGAACCCTTGTCGGTGCAGATTCCCATGCACCATCGACTTCAGGAAATGCCGAAGCGAACCCCGATAACTGCTTTTGCGATTTCTTCTCCAAAGCTTACGCTGCTTTTGATTTGTAACGGGTAATTGTTCAAATCTCACCTTACCATAATAGACCAAACGCTGCTCGAAGTTCTCAAAGTATTCCAACTCATAGATGATCATGTACCCCAGGGCTTCATTTCTGATTCTCAATGGGCCCGTGGCTTCCGCATAGAGTACGTCACCGCCATCCACTGTGTAGAATTGTAATACTTCGGGATTTAGAATGGAACAACGACGGGCATTGAATGATTCACCAAAAAACTCTCTCTTAAAGACGGCATAAGTCTTTTCCCAGTCCTCAGGTGTGACCAGTCTGCTGGAGGAAACTTCAATCTCTGAAAGTTCATTGGTCTTGAACTTCATGTTACCATTGACCACAATGGAGCCTGTTCCCCCCACATTCACTTCAAATATGGATTTCTCATAGCTCACATGTGAAAAAACAAGTTCGTAGGTACCAAATGGCACATTCTCAAATTTGTAAAATCCATTGGCGTTGGTAACGGCTCCAATTGAGGTGCCATTCAGAAAGACATTGACTCCAGGGACTGCTTCTCCTGTATCTGACTCCCTTGCCAGCCCCGAGATGACAAAGCCCGTAGGTCCTGTGGGGAGTTTTACTTTATCAGGAGGAATACGCTTTAAGATAATTTGATCGCCCTGAAATTGATAAGCAATCTCTGTACCTATCAGCAGGCGGTCCAGAAATTTGGATAGTCGTTCGTTTGTTGCTTCACATGAAAACAAACTTCCAGCAGGAATCAAACTTGAATTATAGGCGAAATAGTAACTGGTCTTGACACTTATACTGTCCAGGATAACCTCCAGCGGCTGATCTACCACTTTGAGCGTGATCGTGCGGTTGGATTGTTGACCATACAGCACCGTACAACAGCACAGCAGCACAACGACGCACAGGTTCCTCATTCACGATCAAGTTTGTAATCCTTGAATTTTTCCCTGAGCACACGCAGGGCTTTGCCCATTTGAACTTCCACGGTTTTCACGGATATATCCAGATGTTCAGCGATCTCCTGGTATTTTAAGCCTTCATATCTGCTCAATTTGAAGATCTCACTACAACGTGGGGGCAAATTATTTACCTCATCGAGGATTCTTTCCTGAATGTCATCGGCATTCTTATGGAAGTATTTATCCTCCGCAGACTCTTCCATGTAATGCACCACATATTGACGATAAGCATCTTTGACTTTCTCATGCTTGAGATGATTCAAACAGGTATTGTGAACGGACCGATACAAATAACTTTTGATGGAAGAATCCAGGGCTAGTTGTTCGCATTTTTCCCAAAACTTCACAAAGACTTCCTGAACGATCTCTTCGGCATTTTCGCGCATGTCCATGAACCGCATGGCATAGGAGACCATGATGCCATAGTATTCATTGAAGACAAGTTCGAAAGCACGCTTATCTTTGTTTCTGAGTCGTTCGACTATTATCGCTTCTGTTTCCGCCAAAATTTATGGTACAATGATTATCACCATTCAGGGCCAGCAACTGACATCCGATCAAATAGGTAATGGAAGGTTCGAAAAAAAAGAATTTTCGCAAGATTCACAACACCTGTTAGACTTCATTCAGTCTTGGACAAAAGGAAAAAGAGTTTTCACCTTTGAAACTTCTGGCTCCACAAGCAAACCTAAGAAAATCCAACTTACAAAGGAAATCCTAGTATATAGCGCCAAGGAGACATTGAAATATTTAAATTTTGATGATCGGCAATCCAATGCGTTCCTCTTACCTATTTCGCCGAAATTTATTGGTGGTATGATGGTGGCAGTCAGGGCGTTGGTGAGTAATTCCGACTTGACTGTGATAGATCCTCAACTGACCGCCTGGCCCGAAGGATCGTACTTTACCGGTTCTTTTGTGCCTTTACAAATTCAAAAAATTTTACAATCTGAAAACCGGATACTGGAATCCATTGACAACATACTTATTGGAGGTGCCGCTTTAGATCCCGCATTGGAAGAAAGACTACTAGCTGTCGGAACCCGATTTTATCACACCTATGGCATGACAGAAACAGCTTCTCACGTAGCGCTCAGGCGGCTTGGCGAAAGTGCTTTCCGAGCCATTGGCGACGCACAATTTGAGCTGAATAACGAGCAACAGCTCACCATATCAGGTACGGTTACCGGGAAGGCACCTCTTACCACCAATGACCTGGTTGAAATTCAGGACAAACAAACCTTCATTTGGAAAGGTCGTGGAGATTTTGTGATCAATTCCGGCGGATTTAAAATTCAACCGGAACGAGTTGAAGCTATACTGTCAGAACAATTGGATGTGCCCTTTGTGATTTCTTCCATTCCAGATGCTAAATTTGGCCACAAAGTGGTGTTGATTGTCGAAGGCCATGAACAACCCCTTCATTTTGATGAGCTACATTCGTATGAAAAACCCAAAGCCCTGTTTTTTGGACATCAGATTGCCCGAACAGCCTCCGGCAAACTGGACCGCAATCAAACCAGAGCAAATCTTTTGAAGCAAATCAATGCGTGATCTCAACATATCCTTTCTAACCCAACAAGTACCCCCTCCTTTCGCTCACGGATACACCATACACATCTACCAAAAGGGCAAGGCCTGGGAAGTCCGGTTCCAACTGGAGTACGTTCAACGAGAATCGCTATCTGAAGAAGAAATCCTGGAAGAAGGATTCACCGGTGAAGATGATTTTGAGTGGTCAGGAATACTGCCTGAAGTTTGGGTTCAAGTGCTGGACCGGTTGCTAAAAGCCACTGAATTTAAAGCCGCACAACCTGAAGAAGCATTGAATCACCTGTTTCTGGAATATACCAACAATGGAAAGTCAGGTTTTCCGACCAATTTTTCAGATTGGGAATACATGCTTGAAGAGTTGATACAGGCCATATATGAACTGGCCAAAAGAGAGCATCCTTTCTTTTTAAAGTTAATCAATACCAAACAAGGAATCGACCTACAACTACATGCCAAGTTTGCCACCCGAAGTTTTGTCCTAAAAGGAAATAAGCGTCCTTTTCCCTGGGAACAATTAAAAGCAGTGCTGGGACAAATAGAAAACCTGGACATCAATGAAGTACCGAAAGCTAAAGCCGGTAAGAAAGGCTATTGGCTCACTTTTGATAACGAGCAGTTCTTCGAAATTCGATCGGAAGCCGGGGCACAGGAGTTTGTGGAAATGTTGAGGGGCTAAGGCTGTTTCCAACTTTGTAGCTGTCAATCACCAATCTTCTACTGCGCTGATCCATACCTGAGCACAGGTGCAAGAGCGTTTTGCTAACTTACAGAAGCCCCAAACATACGTGCAAAAGCCTTTTGCAGACCTGCAGAATGCCCAAACACGGATGAAACAGCGTTCTGCATGTCTACAGAACCGTGAAATATTCGCGCTCACTTCTGTCATGCTAGGAAAGGGTGTGAAAAACAATCAATGAGTATAAAAAATCCCTGTTAGGGGCTTAGAGCCCTAACAGGGATGAATATCGCATTTCGATAAATAAAGTTGTCAGGTTGAGCCTGATGTATTCTAATCTCTTTGTTTAGATCTAATCAAGACAATTCCGGCATCTACTAATCACGTAAAAGAGATTCCGGTATTTTTTGACCTCATCTATAAAACTTAAGATCAAAAAAACCGGAATGACGTGATTTTATTATGACAACTTCAACGGCATATCCGTCAGGCGCTGGCCGGTAATTCGATATACCGCATTCGCAATTGCTGCTCCAATTGGACCTAGAGGCGGCTCTCCAACGGCACCAGGCTTGCCTGTTCCGTTGATGATCTCCACATCGATTTCCTTCGGCGTATCACGCATCAAAGCCATACGATACGGACCATAGATCACCGGACGAAGTTCACTTCGCTCTACCTGCATCTGCTCAAACATCGATGCACTGATTCCCATATTGATGGAACCTTCGCATTGTGCTTTCACCTGGTCAGGGTTTACTGCGAATCCTGGATCCATGACGCAAGTCACTTTCTCCACTTTGATCCGTTTTCCTTCAACAGACACCTCGGCTACCTGCGCACAAGGTGTACCGGCATCCGTAGAAGCCGCAAAACCCATTGCCCGATTCCCAGAAGCTTTATCCTGGTAACCGGATTTTTCAGCAGCGACCTGGATCACTTTCTTCAATCGACGGCCTCTTTCATCATCACCGATATGTGCCAGGCGGAAATCAACTGGATTTTTACCCGCCTGTTGGGCCAGTTGATCCATGAAGCTCTCGATAGCAAACGTATTGGCCAGTAAGCCCAAACTTCTCCACCAGCTCGTCGCAAAAGGCAAGTCCGTATGCCAGGACACGGTCTGTAATCCAGGAATGTTTCGATACTGAATCATGCCCCCTCGAATTGCACCCATATCCGTACCAATGATCGAATTGGCGAACCCTGGCAACAAAGCGGAATTATAGGCCACATCTCCACTCGAAAACTGATGTTCCAATGCTTCTATACTTCCCGAATCATTCAATTTGGCCCGCATGACGTGATGGGTCGGCGGACGGAATGTATCATTCTGAAATTCCTCCTTGCGGTCAAAAAAGCACTTTATGGGCTTTCCTACTGCTTTACTCATGACCGCTGCCTGCACCGCATGTGGCGTATGCAATCGGCGGCCGAATCCTCCTCCAAGGTAAGTAGGAATGACATTTACATTTTCTTCGTCTATGCCCAATCGACTGGCGACCTCCTTACGGGTCATGGCTACCACTTGCGTAGACATTTCGATGGTGGCTTTATCACCTTCTACTGAGGCAACCGCTCCATTCGGCTCAATTTGCGCATGCGCACCAATAGGGCTGGAAAATTCCAACTTCAGGAAGCCATCCGCATTGGTTTCCTCGGCATCATCCAGGGTAGAAGCCGCGCTTCCCTCTTTCTGAATGACCATGGACTCTCCTTTACCCACCTTCGTCATTTCAACGATATCATCGGTTGCCCAGTCCTTCTGTGTCACCCAATCTACTTTGATCTTGCGTTTGGCATTTTCTGCCTGGATCAAGGTTTCTGCTACCACACCCACAAAATCGTCCTCGAGCACCACTTTCACGACACCAGGCATGTTCTCAGCGCCCCCTGTATCAGCCCCGTTGAACTTAGATCCAATCTTTGAAGGCCTTACCACAGCCCCATAAAGCATATCAGGCATGGACGCATCCATTCCAAACATGGGCGTACCGATCACCTTATCTACCAAATCAACCCTCGGTACAGGTTTTCCCACGTATTTGTATTGGCTAACGTCTTTCAAGGGTGGTGTATCAGGCACATCCCATTCGGTCACCCCTGCTACCGTTTCACCGTAGGTCATGGTTTGATCACCTGATGAGAAAACACCGTTTTTGTTGGTCACACCGTGGGTCTCTACGCCCATCTTTTTCGCTGCCTCCGCTCTGAGCATTTCACGTAGCGTTGCCGATAGCTCTCTAATTGGTTGAAAAAGACCTGCAACAGTAGTACTTCCTCCGGTACTCAATCCATCGATATTTCCAGTCTCCGTGGCCGCATGTTCAATCTTGATCATCTCCATGTCCACCTCCAGCTCATCTGCTGCAATCTGAACCAGGCTAGTGAATGACCCTTGCCCCATTTCAACCTTTGGACTGAACAGTTTGATGGTGTTGTCCGCCATGACCTCAAACCACATGGAGGGTGAAGAAACATCTCCCAGGTAAGAAAGCATGTCCGGATCTTCCAACACTTCATACAACCCTCTTCGGATACCATTTCTACCGAGATAAAGCCCTCCCAGGGCCACACCCGTTCCGCCAAGCAATGTCCTGACAATGAATTTCCTTCTTGAAAACTTCTTTTCTCCCATGACTTAGCCGATTAAGGTGTTTGATTTGATCTCTGCCGCTCTTTTGATGGCTTTTCGCATACGATAGTAAGTCCCGCAACGACACACATTGATGATGTGATTATCAATGTCCTCGTCCGTCGGATTCGGTATTTTCTCCAAAAGTGCTGCAGTGGCCATCATGAATCCAGGTTGGCAGTATCCACATTGGGGTACGATTTCCTCGATCCACGCTTGCTGTACCGGATGCAAATTATCCGCATCCCCCAGCCCTTCCACCGTGGTGATCTCTTTGCCTTCGGCATACTTGACCGAATAAGAACACGACCTTACCGCTTCTCCATCCACATGGAGGGTACAGGCACCACAGGCCGCTTTTCCACAGCCAAACTTGGTTCCTTTCATGTCCAACACATCACGAACCACCCACAACAGTGGCGTGTTTCCGTCTACATCTACAGATTGTGATTTGCCATTGAGGCGAAATGATACTTTCATCGTCTTAGTCCTTAGTATTTTCATCTGGAATGATGGCTCCGGCATCAATCCATGTTTTAACAGCTTCTATATATTCTTCCTTACCTACTGGTGGGATTTCACGTGGATTCCCTTCCGAATCCACCCCTGGTTCCCAGGCCCACAAAACCAATTCATGTTCGGTGAGGTGGTGCATGATGTCATCCGCTGACCGGTTACCATTTTTGGATCGGTCCATCATCGAGCGGGCGATCTCATAACGATTGAGTCCTTCCCAGGCCATGCTAGGTGGTGCCAGCGCCCAGTGGGGTGCACCAGGTACACCCGAATACTCATTGTTGGAATCCGCATGACATTGCTGACAATTGGTGGCTGAACCTGTTCCATTGGTACGTGTGATCCCCAAATGATGCGGATGCCGGTCATCTGACTGCTTGGGCACATTGTCTGAAGGGTGGCAATTGACACAACGCTGGTGTTCCAACACATCCATCATTTTATGGAAAGCTTCATCCGCCTCCGGGATTTCCATGGTCATTTCCGGTTCCGCTGGCGTAACTGGTTCCTCCGTGATGTGGATCCCAATGGCCGAGGAAAACAGAACCACCAATCCAAACAGGGTGATCCAAATGGTTTTATGTTTCATAGATTTGATTTGAGAGGTTAGCAAATTCAATTTAATCAATACTTATGGTTGGAAAGTCGCTTGACCCAACTTTTCAGGTGAGGCCTTCACCAGAGAAGGCACCATCCCAAATTCTTTTTTGAATGCTCTACTGAAGTGTCCCAGGTCTTCAAAACCCGTTTGCACATAAATATCACTGGCTTTCTTGCCAGATGACAACAAGTCAAAAGCAAATTGCAATCGCTTTTTCATGAGCCATTTACGTGGTGTTTCCTTAAATATCTTCCGGAACTCTCGATTGAACGAAGACAGACTCCTACCCGACTGACGCGCAAACAACTCCAATGGCATATTGTACATGAAATTGTAATTCATATAGGTAAGGAGATCCGCTGCTTCATAGATCGCATATTCACGAAAAGCCATGGCCGCGTTCTCATCAGAATTCAGAATAGCCACGAGTGCTTTGTAGGTCTGTTCTTCAACTTTTTGTCGGTCAAAATCCTCATCCTGTTCAATGGAAGTAATGACGCCCTCTATAAAAGCATTCAAATCAGGCGTTGCCGGCAAAGACAACCACTCTTGAGTAAAAGGTGGCACTTTTGATGATAATAACAGGTCCTTTACAATCCTTTCCACAAACACATTGGTCAGCATAAAGGTGTATAGGTTCGCTTCCTTCTCAGCAGGCGCAAAGGTTTTGTGCATGGTACCTTCGGAGAACTTACGGAGAATTCCAAATTGTCCGGGCCCAAGGTTATAGTTACCATCTTTTGACTCAACATGCAGCGTTCCGGTCTTCATGTAGACCAGTGCATTTCCCGGTAAATAGAACGGTACTTTTTCGTCAGATGTCGCATGGCATGATGCAGCAATGGTGATCTCACCACACTGCATCAATTTCATCACGTGATCACTCATGCTACGAAAATATGGTACTCCGTCCGCCTTTACTTGTCTGTGCGTGTCAAAAAGAAATTCATTTCAAAATTTGATTACTGCTCTTCGTTACAAATACCTTATAAATTCAGCGTTAGAAGACCAGATTGGCACCCTACCATTTAACTAGCGTTGAAGTTTAACTCGGCATTAACCACAGCTTGCTTGCACATCAAATAATACTAGAAAATACTCATGAGGATTAATCAGATGGGAATGTCTATTTACCAAAATATATTCCCCGAAGTGACGTATTGCAAAACATGAAATGAACAAAAATGATTTAAACTTATTCTACAGAAAAGATGATTGATTATCAAAATTCAATTTGGATAATACTTATGATAAAAAAATACGTTTTTTCATAATTTAAAATACAAAATACTGATTTTCAGTTTATTATAAAAATAAATTTGACTGTGAAAAATTACGTTTTTTCATTTTGCTCAAAAAAACCATCTACTTATAGAATTTAATTAATCACAAATTAACCAAGCTTACTAACCCGTTAAAAACACGATTAAATCAACTTTTTGAAAAGTTTTAAGAATGCGGATTTTTTCAAAATATTTCTTAGAAATCGATATCTTATTGAAAGAATAGCATTTTCCATCCATTTAGTTTCTCTGAATTACCAATCTTTCAAAAATTCCCTTTCCTATAGGGCTTATAGCCAATTATTCATTGGTGAAACGTCTATAATTTAGCTATTCATTCTGTGCTTAATACACCTGACTGAATATGGAGAGTAACCAAGGACAAGGGCTTTACTGCGAAAAATTAGAACATGATGCCTGTGGTGTCGGCTGTGTCGTAAACATCAACGGCAGAAAATCTCACAAGACCGTCAAAGATGCCCTGACCATGTTGAAAAACATGGAACATCGAGGAGCGACTGGAAGTGATCCCGAAACTGGTGATGGTGCAGGCATCCTTATCCAGATACCTCACACTTTTTACAAACAAGAATTACGTGAGTTGGCGATTAACCTTCCCGACGAAGGTGAATATGGTGTTGGGATGATCTTTTTTCCGCAGCACTACCCTACTCGCGATCAATGTCGCAAAGTGATGAACAATGCGATCCGTAAGCTGGGTTTTCAGCTACTGGGTTATCGACCTGTACCCGTAGACGGCAATGTTCCAGGCCATGAATCCAAGTCGGTGGAGCCATTTGTGGAGCAAATCTTTCTACAAAGCAAAGATCACCAACTCCAACAAGAAGATCTGGAACGAAAGCTTTTCGTATTGAGTCACCTGATCACCAACGAAGTAAAAAAGGAAGTTCCGGCTGCTAACGATGAATTTTGCATCACCAGCTTATCGACCCGGACGATCATTTATAAAGGACAGTTGAAAACAAACCAGGTAGAAACATACTATCATGATCTGGTCAATCCGGAACTGAAATCTGCCCTGGCCATCGTTCACTCTCGTTTCTCAACCAACACTTTCCCTAACTGGAAACTGGCTCAGCCTTTCAGTCACATCGCCCACAATGGCGAGATCAATACCATCCGGGGGAATGTGACGAAGATGCAGTCCAAAGAAGCTTTGATGAGTTCTCCGTATTTCACGGAAGAAGAACTCTCCTGGCTTTTGCCCGTCACTGATGCTGGCAATTCGGATTCGGCGAATTTGAACGCACTCGTGGAATTACTAACGCTTGCTGGCCGGTCTCTACCACACGTGATGATGATGATGGTACCGGAAGCCTGGCAGGATAATGAACGCATGCACCCGTTGCGCAAAGCGTTTTACAAGTACCACGCCGCCTTGATGGAGCCCTGGGATGGTCCTGCCGCATTGTTTTTCACCAATGGTAAACAAATCGGCGCTACGCTCGATAGAAATGGCCTGCGTCCCGTAAGGTTCTGCATCACGACCGACAAGCGACTGATCATGGCATCAGAAGCGGGTGCTTTACAGGTGAAAGAAGAACAGATCTTACAGAAAGGTCGATTGCAGCCAGGTAAGATGATCATGGCTGATCTGGATGAGCAAGAAGTACTGTTCGATAATGAGATCAAGAAAGCCGTATACGAAGGCAAACCTTACTTCGACTGGATCAAAGAAAACCGGATCAAACTTCGGTTGATGCCGATTCCTGATCTGGAACCCAAAGTCATTGAGCCACATCGCTTGCTTACCCGACAGATCTCTAACGGGATCACTGAAGAAGATGTCAAGCACATCATACTTCCTTTCTCACGCACAGCCTCCGAACCACTTGGTTCTATGGGAGCAGATATTCCGTTGGCCGTTCTGTCTAAGCAAAGTCAGCATGTGGCGAACTATTTCAAGCAATACTTTGCGCAGGTAAGTAACCCTCCGATCGATCCTATTCGGGAACGTCTGGTGATGTCGCTTTTCACCCGTATTGGTGAATCACAGAACATTCTGGATGAAACGCCGGAGCACTCCCGACAAGTACACATTTCTCAGCCCATTCTTTCCAGAGACGATTTCTATCGCATCAAGGCACTGGAAAAAGAAGGGTTTTACTACCAGGTCATTGATGCTACGTTTGATGTCGATGGTGGTGAAAGTCTCTTCCATGCAGTCAATCGCATCTGTGAAGAATCGGAACGAGCCATCAGCGAGGGGATCTCGGTATTGATCATCTCCAACCGAAAAGAAACGGATAAACGTGCACCAATTCCAGGCTTGATCGCCATTGGCGCCATCCATCATCACCTGGTTGATCAGAAACTTCGTACGAAGGCAGGACTAATCGCCGAATGCAGTGATACCTGGGAAACTCACCATTTTGCGACGATCATTGGTTATGGTGCCAGCGCGGTATATCCTTATTTGGCCTACGATACCATTCGAAATGCGCATGATGAAGGTCAACTAGATAATGAACATCCGGTTGAGCATTATTTCGAGAATTACATCAAGGGCGTTGGCAAAGGCTTATTGAAGATCCTTTCTAAAATGGGGATCAGCACCTTGCAGTCTTATCAGGCGGCTCAAATTTTCGAGTGCGTTGGTTTGGGAGAAGAAGTCATTGCCAAATGCTTTAAAGGCACCATCAGTCGATTGGATGGTCTTGAATTTGCGGATCTGGAAGAAGAGGTACTGGTCAAACACCGCGCTTCATACGCAGCAAAAGGCGCATTGCTTGAGACAGGTGGCGTATATCAGTGGAAACGCAAGGGTGAAAAGCACCTGCTCAACCCCAAGACAATCCACTTGTTGCAGAAATCTACGAAGCTGAAGGATTTCGCCCTTTTCAAAGAATACACGGCCAGTGTCAACGATGAAAGCGCGGAGATCATCAATATTCGGGACCTCTTTGAGTTCAAGAAAAGAAGGTCGGTTCGGCTGAGCGAGGTAGAACCTGCCGCCAACATCCTAAAACGTTTCGCGACAGGCGCCATGTCTTTTGGTTCCATTTCACATGAAGCGCACTCCACCCTCGCCATTGCGATGAACCGTATCGGTGCAAAAAGCAACAGCGGCGAAGGCGGTGAAGATGTGGCTCGCTTCGAGAAGAAACCCAATGGCGATTGGGAACGATCCGCCATCAAGCAAGCAGCCTCCGGGCGATTTGGGGTAACCATCGATTACCTCAATAATGCCGAGGAATTGCAAATAAAAATCGCGCAGGGTGCCAAGCCCGGTGAAGGTGGCCAATTGCCCGGCCATAAGGTCGACGAATGGATCGCCAAGGTGCGTCACAGTACGCCAGGCGTTGGACTGATCTCTCCTCCTCCACACCACGACATCTATTCGATCGAGGATCTGAAGCAGTTGATCTATGACCTGAAAAACAGTAATCCTGATGCGAGGATCAATGTTAAACTTGTTTCTGAAGCAGGCGTTGGCACCATTGCTGCTGGCGTGGTAAAAGCCAAGGCAGATGTGGTACTCATCTCTGGTGCCGATGGTGGCACAGGCGCAAGTCCATTAAGCTCCATCAGACATGCAGGTCTTCCGTGGGAAATCGGCCTGGCAGAAGCACACCAGACACTGGTAAAGAACAACCTGAGAAGCCGCACGGTAGTGCAGACGGATGGTAAGATTATGACGGGCCGAGATCTGGCCGTAGCAACGTTATTGGGTGCAGAAGAGTATGGCATCAGCACCGCAGCTTTGATTGTTGAAGGCTGCATCATGATGCGTAAATGTCACTTGAACACTTGTCCGGTTGGAATTGCTACACAAAAACCAGAATTGCGAAAGCTTTTTACCGGTGATCCGGACCATGTCGTGAATTTCTTCGAGATGCTGGTAGAAGAATTCCGTGAGATCATGGCGACCCTAGGTTTCCGAACCGTGAACGAAATGGTAGGCCACTCAGATGTCTTGAAGCTGAGAAAAGACATTGATCACTGGAAGATCAACAAACTGGACCTTACACCTATCTTACACTACGAGCGGGCTCCTTCTCATGTGGGCACATATCGACAAATCGATCAGCATCATGGGTTGGAAAAAGTACTGGATCAGCGAATGATCAAAGACTTGAAAAAGTCCTCTCCTCCTTTCGAATTGAAATACCCGATCAAGAACACGGATCGATCCACCGGAACCATGCTTTCTGGCTTCCTGACCAAAAACAAGGTCATTGGCGATCCGATCAACATCCATTTCGAAGGTTCAGCTGGTCAGAGTTTTGGTGCATTCCTGGCTCCTCGATTGCAATTTGTATTGGCCGGTGAAGCCAACGATTATGTAGCGAAAGGACTATCTGGAGGCCGGATCGTGATCAAGCCACATGCTGATTCGAAATTCGTACCGCATGACAACATCATCATTGGTAACGTCTCACTGTATGGCGCGACCTCCGGTGAAGTTTACATCAATGGTCACGCGGGAGAACGTTTTTGTGTTCGAAATTCCGGTGCTGAGGCGGTCGTAGAAGGCATTGGCGATCATGGTTGTGAATACATGACGGGTGGCCTGGCCATCATACTGGGTCGCGTAGGCAACAACTTCGGAGCAGGCATGAGTGGTGGTATTGCTTATGTGCTGGACACAGACAATTCCTTCGATCAGCGGGTCAACCCTGAAATGATTGGAATTGAGTCATTGACAGAAGAAGACATAGCACTGGTCAAAGGAAAGGTAGAAAAGCACCTGGAATTGACTGGAAGCCCATTAGCCGGGCAATACCTGAATGATTGGTCTGAGATTGTGACCCAATTCAAGAAGGTGATGCCAAATGACCTGAAAAGAGTATTGGAAAGTAAGAAACTGAAAGATAAAGTAGCGTAATCATGGGAAGTATTGACGGATTCATCAAAGTAGACAGAAAACTCCCCGAATCAAGGAATGTCGAGGAAAGGGTATCGGACTATAAAGAATTGTATGTTCCGCATTCCGATGAGCTGACCAAAGAGCAAGCCAGCCGGTGCATGGATTGTGGCGTTCCTTTTTGCCACAGTGGCTGTCCATTAGGCAATTTCATTCCTGATTTCAATGATGCGGTCTATCAGGAAGATTGGGCCAAGGCTTTAGAGATCTTGCTTTCGACGAATAACTTCCCGGAGTTCACGGGACGTATTTGCCCGGCTCCTTGTGAAGGTTCCTGCGTCCTTGGCATCAACAAGCCTCCGGTAGCGATTGAGCACATCGAAAAGTCGATCATCGAGAAGGGTTTTGAATTGGGTCTGGTCACTCCTAACCCACCGACAGAACGCATTGATAAGAAAGTAGCCATCGTGGGTTCAGGTCCGGCTGGATTGGCAGCAGCGGATCAGCTGAACAAATCAGGCTATCATGTGACCGTCTACGAAAGAGATCCCAAGCCCGGAGGACTCCTGCGATTTGGTATTCCGGATTTTAAACTGGACAAGTCCGTGGTGGAGCGACGTGTCTCCATCATGGAAGCAGAAGGCATTGCATTCGTGACCAATTGCCATGTTGGATTTGACATCACCGCAGCAGAATTGAACAGCCAACACGATGCGATTCTGTTGGCGGGCGGTTCTACCATACCTAGAGATCTTCCCATTCCTGGCAGAGACCTGGCAGGCATTCATTACGCCATGTCCTTCCTGACGCAGCAGAACAAGCGCGTATCAGACATTGATTTTCAAGAAGCTGATATTTCCGCCAAGGACAAGCATGTGATCGTGATTGGAGGTGGAGACACAGGAAGTGACTGTATTGGGACCTCCAATCGTCACGGCGCCAAGTCCATCTTACAATTCGAATTACTGGATAAACCTCCAGTTGAAAGAGCGGTGTTGAATCCCTGGCCTGAATGGCCGATGGTCCTAAGGACTTCCAGTTCACATGAAGAAGGTGTGGATCGATCCTGGTCCATCATGACCAAAGAATTCATCGGTGAAGGGGGTAAGATCACCGGCCTGAAGACGGTCAAGATTGAATGGAAAGACAGTCGTCCCGTAGAAATTGAAGGTACAGAAGAAGTACACCCTTGCGACCTGGCATTGCTGGCCATCGGTTTTGCGCACCCACAAAAAGAAGGTTTGATCGAGCAATTGGGTGTAGAGCTGGACCCACGTGGCAATGTCAATACCAGAGGGTATGAATCTTCCGTGAAGAGTGTATTTGCAGCTGGTGACATGCGTAGAGGTCAGTCGCTAGTTGTATGGGCTATCTCTGAAGGTCGAGAAGCTGCTCGCAACATGGACCTGTACCTGAAAAAGACCAGCAATCTCCCGTCTAAGGAGCTGAGCGAGTATCAGTTGTAGGATTTATAAACCTCATAGGTTTATCGGAAAGACGCAGTTTAAAACCTATGAGGTTTTATCGTTTCCTGAAGTTGCAAATTTCAGGCAGTGTAGAATTTCCCATGGAGACCTTCTGTGATGGCATGGAGTGCATTATTATCACCATAAAGACTTAATAACTCCCATGGAGACTTTCCAGGGTGGTATGGAGCCATTTGGTGTAGTTATGAAGGGTTTGATAGCGTGAATGAGCGTTTAGGAATAATAATGGTTGCCAACTTTCTATTTTCCTTCCTTCCAAGTAGAAAGATTAGCCCTTAGTCAATTAATTTATCTTGGTTCTTATTGCCATCCAATACCTGATCTGTTTTTACCAAAACTTAGATAGGAATTATCAGGATTTACTTTATCCCTATTAAGAAAAGCTGTGTGTATCCATTGTTGTACATGATTAGGATTAGTGCTCCAATGATAAAGCCTCCCATATTTATTTTTGACATTATCACACAATCATGGTGGTATCAAGTTGCCTCTGACGTTATCCTTAGCATAATCAGGATGTGACGGCAAAAATATTCCAAGAAGACCTGACCGTGAATTATATAGAAACCTTCGAATTGAGGCGCCGATTTCCCAATCCACATGCTTTCTTGCCCAGGTTTCTTTTCCAATTAGTACAACAGTAACTGTACTATCTCTCAGATATTCATCTCTTATTTTTTGCCGAACAGTTTCTACCTTCAAATTGCTATCAATATCTCCGATTTGTACGGATTTAGATATCATATCTCGATATGCCTGGTCATTATCATGATGATAACTTACGAAAACCTTATGTCGATTACTCATAAAAACAACATTTATTAAAGCTACCGCTTTTACAAAATGATTCCAAAGATTCATTCTTGGCTCGTATCATCATTACATTTCTTATTTGCCAAATCCCCTATCTTACCCTCATGTCCACGGGACGAAAAACATCCATTACTTCGGTCATTAAATCCTACAGCAATCGGCTGTTTGGGTTCATTCGGGGGCGTGTGCGCTCGGAAGAGGATGCCGAGGATATTTTGCAGGATGTTTGGGTATCACTCAATAATGTGATCGACCTGGGGGGCATTGAGAATATCGGGGCGTGGCTGTTTCAAAATGCAAGGAACCGGATCGTAGACGGCTACCGAAAGCAAAAGGAAGATACATTGGATGATCCCCTATCGGAGGAACTGGATGCACTTTCGATCATGCCGGATGAATTTCCGGATGATGAATTCTTTACTGATTTATTCTGGCAAGAGTTGATGGCCGCGCTGGATGAGTTGCCTGAAAAGCAGCGAGATGTCTTTGTTTTAAATGAACTGGAAGGCCTGACGCTACAAGAAATCGCAAATAGTAAAGGAGAAAGCCTGAAAACCGTCATTTCTCGAAAGCGCTATGCCGTGCAAGCCTTGCGAAAGCAATTACAAAATTTTTATGAAGAACTTAACGACCTTTGAATATGCCTGGATCTAAACACTGGAGAAAAAGAATCCCTTTCATGATTGTCTTCGTCCTGGGTTTTGCTGCGTTGCTGTCCTTTTTGGTCATGTGGTTGTGGAATCAGGTTTTGGTGCCGGTCACAGGCGTAAGTGTGGTCACTTATTGGCAAGCGGCCGGGCTGTTACTATTGAGCAGGATCTTGTTTGGTGGATTCAAAGGTGGCCCCTGGAAAGGTGGACCGGGTCGGCGTGGTGGGCCGGGTCGTTGGAAGGAGAAATGGCAAAACATGAGCGAGGAGGAAAGGGAACAGATGAAAACGAAGTGGAAGGAGAAGTGTTAATCCCTCACGAAATTCTCACAAAACGATAGTAGGTAATCCTTTGTTTGAGATTCCCTGGTCGGGCACCCCGCCTGCGCGGGAATGACGGTTAAATGAATATGACCATATCATTCATCAAACCTTCATTCAAAAAAATAAAAAAAATTCCTTGCATTTAAAGTAATCCAATTTCTGGTTCGTCTTCCTGTTTGATAATCATTTAAAAAGTGAAAAACACAAGAAGATGAATCGACAAATAATAAAAACTATTTTAGGAGGTGCCTTACTAGGTGCGGCATTGTTCTATATCCCATTCTTTGTATTTAAGGTACTGGTGGTCTTTGCTCTATTCGGGATCGCGGCGCGATTTTTCGGTCGTCACAGAGGTTACCGTGGACCTTATGGCTGGGCGTATGCGGATAAAATTCGCAACATGAGTGATGATGAGTACACGAACTTCAAAGAGCGCATGTCTCATCGAGGCAGATGTGGCCATTCTCATCATCAGGCAACTCATTCAAACACAGAAGAAGCATGAAAAAGTCAACCCGATTGATCGTGGCTTTGGTTGCAGCAGCCATCACGTTTGGAAGTTTGTTTGCTTTTGTTGGAACGGACCACTGGGAAAAGTACCGCCATGTACACCAGCACTGGCATCAGCATGAGGATTGCTAATTTTTGACCACAAAAAATCCCCCGAAAATTGAATCGGGGGATTTTCTTATTTAGTTTTTTAAGAAACCTTAGTTCAACTTTTCTCTAATTTCTCTCTATCCCAATTCGAAGTATTGACCGCCGCTTCGTAGGTAGTTTGCAGAAAGTCATGCAAGGTCTTCTCGGGATCATCAGACTTGATCACATCCTCATACTTCAGGAAAAACTCACCCATTTCCGGGCTATAGAAAGTTTCCGAAGGCAGTACTTTCTGCTCCCCGAACCCTTCTCCTGTCGGATAGGAATAGGCATAGAATACAGGCATAGGAGAATCTTTCGAACCTGGCCAGAATCCTGCACTGCTCACTTCTTGTGAGTATGCTTCCTGCATCACTTCCAGGGGCATGTTTGGCATTCCGCCTGGATGTTCCGGTGCACCGTGTCCTGAGAATCGCGTCACCGCCAGATCAAAAGCGCCCCAGAACAAATGAACCGGACTTGCTTTACCCACAAATTCTGTGCGGAACTGATTGAATACCCCATTCACCTTTAGCATAGCTTGCCACAGTGCAGTAGCCATTTCGGGATCGTAATCCGTATGTTCCGTATTCTTTGCAAACGGAATCGCAGGTTCCATTTCATTTGGGCGCGCATGTAATTTGGGTGTCACTCCTATGCTGTTGAGCTTCTCCATCAGTTCTTCATAGAATGAAGCCACTGTTCTTGGTTTCAGATCCATGGTCAATGGCGCCGCATTGGAGCACTGGATCAACAGCTTGTGCCGCTTGAAGTCAAAATCTATCTCGAAAATGCGCCCTTCATAAGGGATGCCATGTGTAGAAAATCCAGTGGACGACACATAGAGCGTGGTGTGCCACGAATGGTTTTGCCAGGGCATGGTTTTCAATCGCACTTTTCCGACGATCTGAAACCATTGATGTAAGGTTTCTAAAGTTTCCTGATACTGTTCAAATTCCAGCTCAGGCCAGCCATTGTTCATATTGGGTTGCATGTCAATTCTTTTTTGACACAAACATGACGCACAAAATGAACCTTTGCATTAAGGTAGATTAACAAATGTGTCTCAGATCAAGATTTCATTCATCGGTCTGGCATACTCAAAAAGACTTACTTACGCCAGTCGACCTGCAAGTCAGGTACTTCTTCTCCTTCAAAAGTGATCCCCGTTAACCTCGGACGCTTTGTTTCCTGAATGATAGGAATTACACTTATCAATCCTGTAGACGTGTTGAAATCCGCCCCCCCCGTTAGCCCAAGCAAACGTAAAAACTGCTTCAAGGCCTTTGCGCCTTCCATCTGCATGCTGGCTATCCTGGAAATCCCGTTAGGATGATCAGTGGGATCGTTCATGCGGGCTGGATCGAAAAGGTAATCGATGAAAAAGAGATGAGCCAGTTTAGAGTCTTCCGGAAACGACAGGTACCTCCACCATTTACCATTGGTCTCCAGGAAAGGAATATGCATCCCTTGCAGTAGGTGCTTCAGTGAATCATGATCATGTCCTGTTAATGCCAGAAATACCCCTCCTTCCCCCTCGGTCAATAGCGATTGGTATTGCCTGGCCAATGGATCTGTAGCCGTACCTTTTACGGTTATCAATTCAAAGGAACTTTGATTCGCAAATTTGATATGCGCATTGAGTAATCCATTGTCATGCAACCTGCCTTCTTTGATCAGAAATCCTTTATCGATGAAGACTGATTTGGCACTATCCAGGTCATTTACTACTGCAATGACATGATCTACTCTTACTTGACCAACTGCAAAGTGAATGATCCCCAATAAACCAATGCATACAATCCATCTCATTTCAAATAAAGATAGTGATTGAATGTTTGTCTCTTCCCTGCAATACCGCCATATTCGCTAAATAGCGATTGTTTCTTGAAATATTCTACACGCATAAGGATCAAAGTAGTCCGGGATTATGTCATCGGCTGGACCGTCGCTTTCCTTTTTCTCTCTATCGTAAGAGGAGTCGGCACAGAAGAACTGGGCAGCCTCCAATTCGGATTTACCGACAGTCTCCTCATGTCCTTCACACTAGGGCCGATGATGGGCTTGATTTCCGGAATTGCGCAAGTATGGGCGGAAGAAAAGTGGTATCGGCGTGTTCCTATTCGTCGTTTATTGTTGATCAGGTTCGTTTACGGGATCTTGTTCCTGGGTTCGCTGATCACGATTGCCTACTTTACTTATCAGGCCTTTTTCGGCACGGACATCAGCCTGGTCACTTTTGCTTTTGATACCGGTAGTGGAGCTATCTATTTCTTCGTGATTGTCACAGATTTTGTACTGGTTGTGATCCGACAAGTCAGTGTCATGCTCGGTGAAGGAAACCTGGGTAAGCTACTTCAAGGTAAATTTTACCACCCCAGGGAAGAAGATCGGATTTTCATGTTCCTGGATTTGCAATCTTCCACTTCTCACGCAGAAAAACTCGGACATATTCAATACAGTTCCCTTATTCAGGATTGTTTCAATGACCTGGGAGTGGTCATGGAAAATGAGGCAGAGATCTATCAATACGTGGGTGATGAAGTGGTCCTGACCTGGCCCTTTGATCGTGGAGTTAAGCAAAACAATGCTATTCAGGCATTCTATCGATTCAAAGATCACCTGAATGCAAAAGCGACTGATTATGAATCCAAATATGGGATCATCCCCTTTTTCAAAGCCGGACTCCATGGAGGTACCGTCACTGTAACTGAAATTGGAAAATACAAAAAGGAAATTGCTTATCATGGCGACCCGATCAATACTGCTGCAAGGATTCAAGGGCAATGCAACGCTCTTGGTGCCGAATTGTTGATCTCCAGCGCACTCATGGAATCATTTGATCAGGAACCTTACTTAATCGAAAACGCAGGTCATATCCATTTAAAAGGGAAAGAACACCAAATGGAATTGTACAAAATCACGAAAAAATAAAATTTTCATACAGGGATTTCTCCCAAACGTTGTTATCCATCTAACCAACCAACCTAATCATGCGGAAACAACGAAATGCCTGTAGGGTATGGCATGTATGGGGTTATCCTCTATTCATGGCATCACTTGTCTTTTCGTGCGTATATCCATACGAGCTTGAGATTTTTGAAGATGCTTCGGCGTTGGTGGTGGATGCCACACTGACCAATGAGACCAAAGCGCATCTCGTACAACTAACTTTTACCGAACGCTTGGACAGCTCACGATTCCGTCCGGTGACGTCTGCTGCAGTCAACTATCTATCCAATGACGCGCGGATCCCATTGAGAGAAGCCAAACCCGGCCAATACATCACAGATTCCAGTTTTGCCGGTATTCCCGGACAGGCGTACCAACTAGAGATCACCCTCTCGAATGGGCAACAATACTTATCAACGGAAGAAACGCTCATCGCACCTGTGGAAATAGATAGTATTTACGGCAGGTTTTTGGTTGTGCCGGCAGATTTCAATGAAACGAATCTGGATGGCGTGCAGATTTTCCTGGATTCCCATTCGGATGCTACAGAACATCACAATTTTAGGTATGAATTCCAAGAAAGTTATGCGGTAGATGTCCCCTATCCTTCGAAGTATGACCACCGAGGATCAGTCTCAGAAGGGAACTTTGAAGTATTCCTACGCGAGCGACCGTTAGGTCGGTGTTATCGCAAAAGACAACAATCCCGAACACTGATCAGCACAACTCGAAATTTAAGTGAAAACAGGATTTCCGAATATCCACTGAAATTCATCAATGAGTGGTTACCAGACCTGGCCTATGATTATCGAATTGGCGTAAGACAGTATACCATTTCCGACGATACTTACGATTTCTTTCGGCAACTTAGGGATATCAACGAATCTCCGGGGAGTCTATCAGATCGACAATTAGGTACCCTTACTGGAAATATCAAACCCCAGGAAGGAACGACTCTTCCGGTATTGGGATACTTTGAAACAGCAGGCGTTTCTGAAGTCAGGAGGACATTTAGTCGCCATGATTTCATTGATGATGGCATCCAGACGTTTGATTGGGTCTGCCCGCTCGATAGCATCTGGACCGGATGTACGATAGATTATGAACTGTCAATACCATTTCTTTTTGAACGAGAAGAAATTGTTGATATCATAGGTGAAGACACCATCACCAGAAACGTACCCTACTTTGACTGGGGTCGACTGGACGGAGCTGTAAACGGAGAATGCGAATGGGTCATTACTGATATCAGAGGACAGTTCGCCTTTGTTACCTGGGGCTACTGTGGCGACTGCACATGGCATGGACTTTACGATAAACCTGAAGTCTGGGAGGACCTCCCTTAAAATGCACATCGTAGCACTTCATAAACGATCCTATCCACATGATACTCCTAAAGAGAAGCTATCACTAAGCTTCTATTCACGAAAATTCACCCAATCATGAGGAAACTACTGAAAGCTTGTGAGGAGTTGAAACAATGGAAGGTCTGTATATATCCTGCGATCATCTCACTACTTTTCTTTTCGTGCGTCTATCCATACGAACTTGAGATTTTTGAAGAAGCTTCTGCGTTGGTTGTGGATGCTACACTGACCAATGAGACTAAAGCACATATGGTGCAACTTACTTTTTCCGAACGCCTGGACAGTTCATCATTCCGCCCAGTAAGTTCTGCGGTTGTCAATTATCTATCGAATGGCCAGCGGATCTCATTGCGAGAAGCCAAACCAGGCCAATACATCACGGATTCTAGTTTTGCAGGTATTCCTGGACAGACTTACCAATTAGAGATCGCACTCTCGGATGGACAGCAATATCTATCCTCGGAAGAAACGCTCTTAGCTCCAGTGGAAATAGATAGTGTTTATGGCAGGTTCGTGGTGGTCCCTGCTGATTTCAATGAAACCAATCTGGATGGTGTGCAGCTATTTCTGGATGCACATTCTGATGCTACGGAACACCATAATTTTCGGTATGAGTTCCAGGAAAGTTATGCGGTAGACGTGCCGTACCCCTCGAAATATGATTATAGCGGAACCTTAAGTTCCTTTCAGGTATTTCCCAGGGAACGTGATTTAGGCCGATGTTATCGAAAAAGGCAACAGTCAAGGACCCTGATCAGTACCACGCGCAATCTCAGTGAAAATCGAATTTCTGAATACCCTTTGAAATTCGTCAATGAATGGCTGCCCGATCTGGCCTATGATTATCGCATTGGTGTCCGACAATACACCATCTCCGATGACACTTACGATTTCTTTCGACAATTAAGAGACATCAATGAATCAGCCGGTTCTCTGTCCGATCGCCAGTTGGGCACACTCAAAGGCAATATCAGTCCACAGCCCGGCACAACCATGCCCGTGTTGGGCTATTTCGAGGCTGCTGGGGTGTCGGAAGCAAGGCGCACACTTAGCTACCGGGATTTTCTGGACGATGGCATTCAAACGCAAGAGTGGATCTGCCCCTTGGACAGCATCTGGACCAACTGTGTGGTGGATTATGAAGTGCCCGTACGAGTCATATTCCAACGAGAGGACATCAGGATCGAAAATGGAGATACGATCACAAGAATTGCTAACTTTTTTAATTGGAGTCGATTGGACGCATCCCTCAATGGACCCTGTGAAGGTGAAAGGGTCATTACTGACATCAGAGGAAATTTCGCTTTTTTTACCTGGAAATATTGCGGTGATTGCACCTGGCATGGGCTCTATGATCGACCGGAAGTATGGGAGGTAGTACCCTAGAGAATGAATCAATCTGACTCCTGCTGATCAACATAATGCTTTACTGATCCCAAAGTGATTACAGAAAGGCCCTTGCCTAATCTAAATTTCTAAAATCTCGAAATCCGCGCCTTTACCAAACTGTGTAAGCTGGCTCATCTTGTAAGTCTCGAGGGTGGTAAGATCTTTCAATAAGAAGTCTCTGGGAAGGATTTTCTCCAACCGAAACTCAAGCACTTCTCCGAAGTTGGTGAGTCGATATTTCTTACCAGTCCTTAGACTGCTATAGGCCAATCCTTTCATAAGTGCTCGAAGTTAATGAGGGACGATAAAAAAACGATTAACAGACAAAAGTGTTCGATCAATTTTCCGTAAATTCTGAATCAAGTAATATTTCTGAGCAACTCCTAACTGAATGTAATTCTTAAGATCTAATATGTCGGTAAGAAAATTGAATCATCCTCTGTGGGTTTAATGAGGTTTGAAGCACCATCTCCCGTCCCCACTTTTCCATCGATGAAAAAGGCAAAATTCTATAGGTTCCCCACCTTGGAGCAAAAAAAGCCCTCTAAATAGAGAGCTTATTGATATCAACGGACTTGTTTAGACCAATTAGGACCAAACTTTCATCAATTGGTTACTTCCATCAATTGAATCGTGAAGATCAGGTTGGCATTTGCTGGAATAAATCCTGGAATCCCCTGGGGTCCATAAGCCAGGCCGGAAGGAATGTACAGTGTAATATCGCCACCTTCTTGTATCAGCGGAATACCAATTTGCCAGCCTTCAATCAAATTATTTAATTGAAAGGAAGTTCCTTCATTCGAATCAAAAACGTCCCCATTCAGCAATGTCCCTTCATAACCCACTCGAACTGTACCGGTCAATTCAGGAGTTGGTCCATTTCCCTGTTCTCGAATGACGTAGCGTAATCCGCTTGGATCTGTCTGAGCTGTAATGTTATTATCAGCGAGGTATTCATCCAGAATCTCGAGATCTATCGCCATCTGCTCTTCAAACGATACGAATATTACTTCTTGTTCCTTCAAACAACTACTAAGGGCAACCAATGTGCCCATACAAATCATCAGTAATTTACTTTTCATCTCAGTGGCTTAATTATTCCCAGATATCAATGATCTCCACGGTAAACGTAATGACCGTATTTTGAGGAATACTCCCAGATTGAGTGCCTCTGGTGCCATAGGCCAATCCTGAGGGAATGTACAAGGACATTCTTCCACCTTCCTGAATATATGGCAGTCCGATGATCCACCCTTCGATCATGTTTGAAAGTCGGAAGGTAAATTCCGAGTTGCTGTCAAAAACTTCTCCATCAAGGAAGGTTCCTTCATAAGCTGCAACAATCCCGCTGGCAGGCTCGGGAGTTAGACCTTCACCCTGCTCGTGGATGACATACCTCAATCCACTGGCATCAATCTGGGCGGTAATGTTATTTGCCGCAAGGAAACTATCAATCAATTCCGTATCTACAGCCAATTGTTGTTCAAAGGTGAGTTCGTCATCGTCTTTACACCCCACCAAGGACCCTAAAACAAAAAGACAAAGTATAAATCGCTTCATTCAGTAATGATTAAAATTGAAATTTCATGTATTTGATTTTTTCTCCTTTGTCGGAGAAAAGTTTCTCGTATTTGGTTTGGATGCCAAAATGCTCGGACATCAGGTCGGATTCGTACAAGTCATGGGTGTAGCTCAAATTTCGTACCGGAAATTGTTGCTCCAGGACTTCAAGTGTCCAATCGAATAAAGGCGTATTATCCGTTTTGAACTTGAACCAACCATCTTTTTTCAAGGCGTGTTTGTAAAGATTGAGGTATCGCGGAAAAGTCAGCCTTCGCTTTTCATCCCTGTCTCGAGGACGAGGATCAGGAAAAGTCAACCACATTTCAGACACTTCACCTTCTTCGAAAAATTTCTCAAAATAATGCAGTTGTGTTCTTAAGAAAGCCACGTTACCCAACTTTTCATCTTCTGCCATTTTACTCCCCACCCAGATTCGGTCACCTTTGATGTCGATCCCGATAAAATTTCGATCTGGATATACCCTGGACAGGCCAATGGTGTATTCCCCTTTCCCACAGCCCAGCTCAACGACTAAGTCGTTTCCATTGCCGAACATGGTACTTCTCCAATTACCCTTGATCTTTTCGAATAGTTCCTTTCCCGGTTCCAGCACGTTTTCCCGTGCAAAATTCTCACTGTATCTTTTATGCTTTTGCCTCACAAATCATTGATTTCTGCGACCACAAAAGTACTGCCACAAATTAATATACAATCATTTTCACCCGCCTGAGTCTTCGCTTCTGCCATAGCAATATTAACATTAGCGAAAGCTGCTCCGTGCATCCCAACATCCATTGCTGCTATTTTCAAAGCACTCAAAGGAAGTGCACGCGGCACCTGACTTTGTGTGAAATAGTAGATCGCATCTTTGGGCAGTATGGTTAGAACCGTCGACAGGTCCTTTTCCCTCACTAACCCCAGTACAATTCGCAATTTATCGACAGGCCATTGCCGCACCTGATGAAAAAGCGCTTTCAACCCCTGCTCATTGTGACTCACATCTGCTACTACCAACGGGTTTCGGCTCAAAAGCTGCATGCGGCCTTTCAATTGGAATTTTGCCAACCCCTGACGAATAGCCTGTTCATTGATTTCTGCGTATTTGGGTCTCAATTTCTCCAGGACCTCCAACACACCCGGCAGATTGTCCAGCACATAATCTGCCGCACTATTCACTTCCAATGATTCGTACATTAAGGTTTCACCGACCTGCAAATCAATCGTTTGTTTTCCTATTGGTCCTTCTTTACTTTCCCATCGGTAGCGATCTCTCGATACGATCAATTCACTATCGAGCGATCGGGCTTTCTCTTCAAAAACATGTATAATCTCTGGCTGATCACTGCCCAGCACCGTAGGAACATTTGGTTTGATGATCCCAGCCTTTTCCCCAGCAATGGCCGCAAGCGTATTTCCCAGCATGTCCATGTGGTCCATGCCAATTTTGGTGATCAAAGCAACTTCAGGAGTGATCACATTGGTACTATCCAGTCTGCCACCTAATCCTGTTTCAATGATCGCTATGTCAACTTCTTGCTTACTGAAATACCAAAAAGCCATGGCTACAGTAATCTCAAAAAACGATGGCTGGATGGTTTTGATCTGTGGCTGGATCAATTCAGTGAATGCAATGACTTCCTCCTCATGAATAGGTTGACCATTCAAAGTGATGCGCTCCGTGAAGGACTTGAGATGTGGTGAAGTATAGCAGCCTGTATGATATCCCGCCTCGATCAGAATCGCATTCAGCATGGCTGCACTGGACCCTTTCCCATTGGTACCGGCAATATGTATGGACTTGAATGTCTGCTCCGGATTACCTAAAGCCTCCAATAATGCACGGGTATTGGTCAAGTCTTTTTTGAACGCACTTTTCCCCACCTTCTGGTACATAGGTAGTTGCGAAAAAAGAAAGTCCAGGGTTTCCTGATAGGTCTTCAATGCTCGGGGGCAATTACTTTGATTTGATCACAAAAGTAATTTTACCTGAGGAAGTAGGAGCAGTTTTATAGGTAGAAGTCTTACTGAATGTCAGCCGCTCTACCGCTTGTCGGTAATATTTCTCAACCGAAGGAGAAACGGTACTCAGAATTGGAATAGTCTTGATGATATACCCTTCATCGTCAATCGTGATCTCGTAGACTATCTTTCCAGTCTCTTGTGAGTCATCATAAGGAGTCGGCTCAAAGTCCCAGATCCAGCCACTGAGTTCCAGACTGGCACCCTCTTGCCCGGTCACGTTACCATACAGGGCTCTTTCATCAATTTCAGCCTCAGGATCTCCTTCCTGGCCGTCCTTATTAGATTGTCCGCGATTATCGCTGGTCTCCGTTTCTTCAGGCAAAGCCACCTCAGGCTGTTCTTCTTGGGGCTCTTCAACAGGTTCTTCTACTACAGGCTCAGGAACTACCTCCGTTTCCGTAGGCGCTTCGATCACTTCTTCCACAACCTCTTCCACCGGTTCTTCAGGTGTGTCTTCTACTTCCTGGCTCACCTCTTCGTTCTCCGCGACTTCTTGTTGATCAGGGCTATTGATATCTTCTGTTTCTGCAGGTTGATCGGCCGGTTCAGTCACTTCCTGGACCTCCTCCTGTACCAGCTGTTCTACTGGAGTTTCCGGTTGAGGCGTTTCCTGAACGGGTGGCTGAGTAGGAGTAGCGGGTCGTCCAGTGTCCTGTAATCCAAAACTTAATTCGATACCGTATTCAGGAATGGGCGGAAAGGGTTCTTTCCAGGCGACCAAAAAGTACAGCAAAAGCAAGAACACCAGCTGGATACCACCGGTGATCAGTGCACTTTTTCGATTATTCTTTTGTTCTTCCTGATCCATACCGCTTAATTGGGTTTTGTAGCGATGGACACCTTCGCTTCCAGAGCTGTTGCAATAGATGCAACTGCTACCATATCCTCAACGGGTACCGATTTGTCACAATGCAATACCACTACCCCTTCTTTCCCTTCGAACGCTGTTCTTAATACGGCTTCCATCTGATTAATGTTTACCTGACGGTCATCCACAAAGTATTTCCGCTCCTTGGTAATGGTCACGCTTACTTTTTGCATTACGATAGTAGAGCTCTTGGAAGTCGGGAGGTTTACCGGCAAACCAGAGGGCGTTATAAAGGAGGCCGTAAGCATGAAAAAGATCAACAACAGAAAGATCACATCCGTCATTGAGGACATGCTGAAAGCAGCATCGATCTTATGTTTTTGCTTCAGGTTCATTTGGTAGGCTCTTGTAATAGATCAATGAAGTCGATGGAATTGTACTCCATGCTATGGATCAGCTTTTGCACCCTGGTGATCAGGTAATTGTATCCGAGATATGCCAAAATTCCTACGAACAGACCCGCCGCAGTAGTGATCATGGCTTCATAGATCCCGCTGGAAAGCAATTTGGGGCTTACGGCACCTTCCTCTTGGGCAATCGCAATGAACGCCTGGATCATACCCGTAACCGTCCCCAGGAAACCGATCATGGGCGCTGCACCGGAAATGGTCGCCAGCATACCCAGGTTCTTTTCTAATCGGTAAACTTCGATCTTTCCAATGTTCTCGATGCTCACCTCAATATTTTTAAGCGGGCTTCCAATGCGCTCCACTCCTTTTTCAATCATACGAGCTACTGGCGTATTGGTCTGAGCACAGAGTACCCTTGCACCTTCGATATCCCCTTTAGAAACTTTCTCCCGGATTTGATCTTTGAAATTCTCCGGAGTTTGTGAAGATTTCTTGATCACCAGCAGACGTTGAATAAAAATATAGATCGCAATAATCCACAACAAAAAGATCGGGATCATCATGTATCCGCCTTTCAGCAGTAACTCTAACACCGTAATGGCCTCCTGATCGGCCACCGTTGTATCAACCTGTAATAACATACACTCGTTTTTGACTATTACCTAAAACGAAAAAGGGACGATCATTATGATGTCCCTTTCCATTATTTTTTAAAAATTTTATTAATACCGGAGTGCCCAAATGTCATCTCCAAACTCTCCTTTGTAATTATTGACTGCATTGTTGGCATCCGCAAAGGTGCTATAGGAGGCAATCGCTACCCGGTAAAACCGGTGGTCATCGAATGGAGGAATGATCGTTGGACTCTTGCCGTCATCAGCCAGTTCCTGCGCGTAATCTCCAGCGAGATCTTCGTCGACAAAACTTCCGATGATGACATAAGCCTGACCTGTTTTAGCACTCAACCTGGTGATCTCACCTGCTTCCACGGTCAGTGGTTGTGGATCTGGTTTCACTTGTTCAGGCTCGGGCTTAGGATCTGACGGTACTGGCTTAGGATCCTCTTTGGGTGGTTCCGGTTTTGGTTTAGCAGGCTGCTCTTGCTTAGGCTTTTCCGCAATCTGCTCATTTCCTCCTGTTCGGAAGAACGCAAACCATAAAGAAAGACCAAGAACCGCTATCACGACCGTACCGATCACCACAATGCGGGTAAAGGAATTCCTGCTTTGTGGGTCGGAGTATTTGAACTCCACTCCTTTATTCTCTCGTTCTGCCAATTCTTCGGCACTCAAATCTTCTGAGCTACCAGAAGAACTTCCTTCAGATTCGAAAATATCAGCACCTGCCGATTCACCTTCAAAGTCCTCGTATGACTCTTCTTCATAGAAGTCGGTATCCTCGTCATCTAACTGAAGGTCTTCTTCAGAGATATCACTCAGATCTATGTCGTCAAAGTCAACGCCTTCCAGGTCTTCATCCGAGATTTCAATGTCATCAAGGTCTTCTTCACTGATATCTCCAATATCCGTAGAATCCTCTGAAGCCTCAGGCTCACTATAACTTTCATCCAGATCCAATTCTCCGGAAACATCATTGTCTTCTAAATCAATGAGTTCTGGTTCAGGTTCGGCAGGAGCATCTTCTATTTCAAGCTCCTCTAGTGATTCATCCTCACCATCAACTTCTACCTCAAGATCCAGTTCTTCTTCGAGAGGCTCATCTTCATCATCCAGTTCATCATATTCCAGATCCGGAAGACCAAAGTCCTCATCATCATCGAAGTACTCGTTTTTCCTTTCTTTAGGTTCTTCTTCGTTGGTGCTGTCGTCGGCCATATTAATATGTTAATCCAAATAGCTTCAATTAGGTCGTCAATTTAGCAAAAGTTTCAGTATTGGATTAGAGCAGATTACGAAATTGTTACGCAATTTGATCAGAACCGATACCGGAAACCTGCTTTAATCGCGATTCTACGCGTCGGATAATTCAAAAAATACGCGTAGGATTGGTTAAAAAGGTTTTCTCCCTGCAAAAATACAGCAGATTGTTCATTTATGCGATAATCCACTTTTAGGCTTAGATCGGCAAACCCTTTGAGGTCGACAGGTTGAAAATCAACTGGTGAAGGAGCAATGATCCCGTTAACAACCTTCAGACGAGTTGTAAGCAACCATTTATCGAACCTTTTGACACCACTCAGGTCGAATACGCTTGTGGGCCTATTCCATGCCTCCACTTCACTACCAGGCGAATAGTCGAAGTAACTGAAGCCTGCTTTCAGTTCAAACGACTCATTAACATGGTAATTAAGTCCTACATGGTATTTAAATACATTGAGTTCGGCTGTATCATAATCCATGGTAAATCGGGAACTATCGATGAGTGAAGGCTCAAAGTAAATGGCATTTTCAATGTCCCTGATCTCTACGCCCGCTTCTACTTCCAGATTTGGTAAAATGGCTCCTTTCAACACCCCATAAAAAGGCACCTTTTCAACGGAAGTTCTTAAACTCAGGCTGTCCTCCACGAACGGGTTTTGCGGATACAGATCTAATAACCGGTTGAATCTGATCCGGTTGTCTATTCCTCCCGTGATGCTCCATGAGCCGCCAAATGGAACGCGCAACTCCATCACTGCTCCTACTTGAGTTTGTGTAGCTGTATCTGTATCACTAATGGCATTCGCCTGTAAGCCTATCTTAAAATCAATCGTATTGATTTTGGTACGGTACCACGGTTCAAACGAAAATACGCTTCGCTTGAGAGAGGTGCCACTTTCATAACTACTGGTAAGGCCCCTAAAATCCAGGCCTACACGATTCTTTTTATCTACAGAAAAATCAGCTCCTGCATCTATGTCAAAATTTGATTCATTGGCGAAAGCTGATTTGCCTATTTCAGCGGAAGACACGAAGGAAACTTTTGGAGCTATTCGGTACCTCAGTTTATCACTGATACCTTTTCCGGATAGCACCGCTTTCAGCTGAAAATCTTGCGTTCTGATCCGGTCTGTCAAAGTTTGCTCTGTAGGATTGGCAAAGGCCTCATCGCTCAAACCATAAAAATAATAGCCGGTCCGATTGAATTGAGGAGCAAAACTAAACCGTGTATTTTCCGATTTCCAGGCAATGCGCATACCCAATTGTGTCAGGGACGAACCGCTTTCCTGATTGCGTACAGGCCCCTCCAGAAAGCTCTCATGGAATAAATTGGCTCCAAAAGTCCATTCATTCTTCTCTTGCAAATGCGTAAAACTCAGCAGCGGGGATATATAATTACCAAAGCCCAGTATGGCTTCATTGGCATAAGTCTTATCTTTTTTACCTTTCTCCAAAGACAGTGTCCTGAAAGTGGGCACATATTTCGGCAAAGCAATTTGAGGGGCATTGATCGAAAAACTAACCGGAGGTGGTTCTTTCGATAATTCTTTGATTTCTGTTGTTTGAAACAGACGACTGGCTGTAGGTAGCACAATCTTACGCTCTTTCTCGATCAACACTTCCGCACTCCGGATTTCACCACTATTGGGCAGGCTATCATTGGCTTGCCCTAACGCAGAAAATCCAATGATCGAACACAAAAAAATTAGGGTCAATCCTCTCATTTGATACTATCCGCTTCGTTAATGACCTGTTCTGTCGAATCTTGTTCTTGTTGCAGCAACTCAAGCTCT
The DNA here is from genome assembly GCA_033344775.1 of Cytophagales bacterium. Lineage (NCBI taxonomy): Bacteria > Pseudomonadati > Bacteroidota > Cytophagia > Cytophagales > Cytophagales bacterium. The sequence goes on from JAWPMT010000001.1 coordinate 896,314, forward strand.
AACGCCTTTATCTGTTCCTGTTTGGTTGCTGCCTCCAGCTTCAATGCTTCATTGGTAGACTTCTCCAAAATAGAATTGGCCGTAGCCTCCGCCTGCAAGAGTTCGTTCAATGCGATATAATTATCAATCAACAACAAATAGCCACGATCTGTCCAGTTGGCATAGGACGCAAACTCATTGAGTAATTGAAAAATGCTCTGGTTCGAACCAGCAAAATCCTCTTCTTCAGCTTGAATAAAACTGTACTGGTATGCTGCTTCAGCCCCTACTTCATCACTGGATTCCTGTCGCAATTGATCGGCGATGGCTTTTGCTTCCGCTATTCTATCCTGCGTCATGAACAACCTTAGTTTCGTCAATTGTGCAAGATGCTCCCCATTTATCGGTTTCCAGTTTGCTGTCAGAATCTCATCCGCGAAATAGATGGCGCTATCTGCATCAATGGCCTGAAAAGCATTCATCAACCCTTCCCGCGCCAGGTACTTTTCACGGGGGTTGCGCGCTGCACCGCTCAGGAGTTGATAATTCTGAACTGCCTCCCTGCCTCTCTCTAATTTCAATAAAGACTTTCCGCGCTTATCTAATACACGCTGATAATAATCGTAATTGGGGTATACCAACAGGCGATTGAATTGGGTCACGGCCTGTACATAGTCGAAAGAACGGTAGTAGCCATCAGCGAGGTAATAATAGGCATCCGGCAAAAAGTTACTTTCCGGGTAGTCTTTCACAAACTGATCCACCAAAAAGCCCAATTGTGCATATTTCCGATTAAAATAATTGGTTTTGATCTGCTCAAAATCGATACTTTCCAGGCTGGAATTATCCGGATTGGCCTGCTTGTATTGCGCCAGCAACTCGCTAAACGAAGCTACTTCAACACCACGTTTTTGCAGGTCTTGCAATCCAATAATGGCATCGCCTGCTGCAACATGGTTAGGAAATTCAGCAATCACCCGAGCAAAATCTTCTTCCGCTTTCTCCAGTTCCTCCAAGTTGGCCTCACAAACACCGCGTCTGACCAGTGCATAGGGCAACAATCCACTGGACCCATATCGCTCAATCACAATAGAAAAAGTTCGAATAGCTGAAGCAAAATCCGCATTCTCAAACCACATTTGACCATTCTGGAAAGCGGCATTGTCAGCAAGAACCGAGTTTGGATAATCCTGAATCACAAACCTGAGTTGCAGCTCTGCTTCTGCCAGGTCCTCTCGCTGATAAGCAACCAACCCCAACTGGTAACGCAAATAATCTTTGCGTGGATAATCACCGTGAAGCAAAGTTTCATATCCCGACCGAGCCTGATCAAATTCCTTTAAAGCATACTGACAATCGGCAAGTCTTAACTGTGCATCCTGATAATAGGCATGCTTTAAATCCACCGTAGACAAATAGGCCTGAAATGCATTTGCGGCTCGTTGATAAGCTTTTTCATTGTAAGCAATGTACCCCAACCCGTAATGCGATAGTCCTTTCAACAGTCGCACTTCCCGACCCCCACCGAGGTTGAGCACGGATTGATAGGCGCGTTTAGCTGCGGCAGGGTCTTCGCTCGCCACATAAGATTCTGCCATCCAGTAATGCGCCTGCGCCACCAATTCCGGATTAGGTGTATAACGCAATGATTTGCTCAGAAATCGTCTGGAACGCTCAAATTTGGTTTCATTGAACAATTGTTGCCCCTTTCTCAAAGTGACTTGCTGGTAGGCAGTTCGGGTAACAGAGGTTTGCCGAGGCAAGCTTTCAATGTGCGCAATGGCCTTTTCGTAGTTAGATGTTCTGAGATAGGCTTCTGCCAATAAATCAGTGGCTTCGGATTGCCAACTTGCATCTGGGTAATCTTCAAGGTATTGCTCCAGATCCGTAATGGCCTCATCAAAATTACCAATCTTGAGTTTCAATTTTCCCGGCAAAAAAGTGGATTGCTCTTTTATCTCAGTATTAAAATCAAAGCGAGAAGCTTGTTCAAAAGACTGAGCTGCAAAATTGTAATCCTCCTGGTTTACATAAAGCTCGCCTAACCGAAAGGCACTCAACTGACCTATCTCAGAGTTTTTAAGTGCGGCTATTTTGTAGTTATCAATGGCTTTATCTGACTGATGCAACTGGTCGTAAGAAAATGCTAGTTTGTAATACGTGCTCACTTCTACCCCTTTCTTGGCTAAATCAATAGATCGCTGAAAGTTGTCAGCCGCTAGTTCGAAATTCCTTTGATCAAAATATACTTCCCCCAGCAAACGATACAGGGCAATTTTCGTCGCCCGGTTGCTCTTTTCTATTTTTTGTTTCGCATAAGCAACCAGATCATCCCTCCGGTTCAATTGAAAATACACATTGGCAATCATCCCCGATAATTGTAGGGGATTTTCTTCATCTGCGATCAACAGGTAGCGAAGTGCTTCTTCAAAAGATTTTTGCTCATATAAGATTGTTCCGGCGTAGTAGGCAGATTTTATGCGGTATTCATCCTGATAAAGAGTGACTTCCTTGAACTTCGTAAGCGCTTTGTCCCGATCTCCGGCGGCATAGCTGCAATAAGCCACAAAATATTGCGCACGGATATAATCCTTTTGTGCTACAAATTGCCGGGTGATCCCTTCATAAAGGTCACTTGCCTTTTCATATTTCTTTTGTGCAAATAATTGGTCGGCCCAGGCCATTCGGATAAGATCGGTTCTCACACCGGGCGCTCTGTTGTCGAGGTAATCATCTGCCAACGCTGTACTACTCGGTAAAAAGCCATTGAGGCCACTCAAAACCTGAAGATATTTGACTTCTTCGAGTTCATCAGATTGAGGAAATTGTTCCGCAAAATCGGTAGCACGCTGATGCGCAAGCGTCCAACTCTTCTCCGCGATTAAATCTCTAATGAGGTCATAACTTCGGTCTTCGCTTGCTTGCTGACCGGAATTTTGTGCCCCTGCGATCAGGGCGAACAACCAAAAAATTGTAAAAGTGAGGTGCTTATTCACACTTAACATGCCTGTTTAACTCTGCTATAACGAAGGAAATATAGAAATGATACATGACCGAACTACTTTCTGAAAGCGTTAGCTCATGAGCTTGAAAACCAACTCTTTCAAAAGGTCGCCATCATCCGGCACCAATTGATTGACGCCTTTACTTGCCAAATCGGCATCACGTATGAAGCTGATGTTTCTCACTACCACAGGCAGTGGATAATGTGAAGTCGCACGGATGTACTCCTCTGCAAAGAACGGGTGAACGCCAATCACTTTAGCAATGGTGTTCTTATCTCGCTGCGGGCTGTGATGGATCAATAACAGCTTAGAGAAATAGGAAAACAAATTGAAAATGGTCAGCACCATTGGATTATTGCCGGGGTTTGCGGCAAAATAGCGAACGATCTTCTGTGCTTTCAAGCGGTTTTTCTGACTTAGGGCTGTCTGCAATTCGAATATGTTGTACTCCTTACTGATGCCTACATATTTATGGACCGCCTTTTCATCGATAGGTTTCCCATCTTCTACATTGAGCAACAGCTTTTCTATTTCATTCGAAAGGCGCTGCAAATTGTTTCCGATGTTTTCTGCCAATAACATCACCGCCCTTTGATCGATTGTCACCTGCCGGGCCCGGGCGTAGCTTTGAATCCACCCAGGCACCTGATTGTCATAGATGCGTTTGCTATGCAAGAATACCGTTTGCTTTTCGAGGGCTTTG